>JBCCRV010000339.1:0-7767 GCA_039201085.1 Myxococcota bacterium
GCGTGATGGCCGTATGGGGCGCAGCGACGCCTGAGCCCGATCACGCGGCCCTCGCGGTCGCCGCCGCCGAAGACATGATGCGCTGGCTGGAAACGGGCAACGCGGCGTGGGAAGCGCGCTACGGCATTCGCCTCGAGTTGGCGATTGGCATTTGCAGTGGCGATGCCGTCGTCGGGAACGTGGGAAGTGAAACGCGCATGGAGTACACGGCGATCGGGGACACGGTGAACGTCGCGGCGCGCCTCGAGAGCATTGCCCGACCCGGCCAGGTGCTCGTTGCCGCGTCGACGGCGCAGTCGATCGGCGAGCGTTTCGAGCTGCGCTCCCTTGGCGAGCGCACCCTAAGCGGACGTGAAAAGCCCCTCGGGCTCTTTGAGGTGCAGTGGTGAGCGCAGACGCCGAGGACGACCTTCGCAGGCCCGGCGACATCGTCGCGGGTCGCTACCGCATCGAAGGCACGTTGGGTGAGGGCGGCATGGGCGCGGTCTTTCGCGCAACGCAGCTCGGCCTCGAACGAAGCGTGGCCCTCAAGTTGATCTTGCCGGAAAAAGCGGCTTCGGAACGGGCACGGCGCCGGTTCGTACGGGAGGCGCGCATCACGGCGTCGATCAAGCACCCGGGCGTGGTGCAGATCTTCGACTTTGGCGAGGATGGAGACACGGTCTTCATCGCGATGGAGCTGCTGAGCGGCCGCACCCTTCGTGATTTCGTGGACCTGGATTTGCCGCGCCTGGGCATCGAGCGGGCGACGGCGCACGCCGCGGCGATCGCCGACACGCTGGCCGCAGTGGCGGAGAGCGAGCTTGTGCACCGGGATCTAAAGCCGGAAAACGTGGTCTTCGACGGTACGGGATCAGACGAGCGCGTTGTGCTCGTCGACTTCGGCCTGGCCTTTGCGATCGATGGCGATGAAACGACGGGCCGCGTCACCCGCGAAGGCGTGCTTTCTGGCACGCCCGACTATATGGCACCGGAGCAATGCACCGCTGCCGAGGTCGGCCCACCCGCCGACGTGTACGCCTTGGGCTGCATGCTCTACGAGATGCTGAGCTCCAAAACACCCTTCGCCGGCGATCCGGCCATCGTGCTTTCGCGCCACCTCTTCGTGCCGCCCAAACCGCTTCGGGAGCGCGCGCCCGAAGAGGCGATTCCCGGCGCCCTCGACGAGCTGGTGATGGACATGTTGCGCAAGGAACCGTCGGAGCGTCCAACGGCCGCCCAAGTGCGCGATCGCTTGCTTCGCCTCAGCGATGCGGGCCCGGAGCGAAAGAGCGGTAAGGTCCAGGACGGCCAGGCGCTCGGTCGGGCGGCGCGCATGGTCAGTGCGCCTTCGATCGCCCCTGGGCCCGGACCGCTCGTCGCTGGCACGGGCACAATCCTCTGGGTCGGTTCGCTCAAGCCCGAGGTCGAAGAAGCGCTGCTCGTTGCCGGCGTGCACATCGCCCGGGGCGATGTGCGGAGCCCGCTCGAGGGCGTGGACGCCGTGGTTCTCGCGGAACCCGAGGGGGAGAGCGTTCGGCGTTTTTCGTCGGAGCGGCCCGTCGTCGCGCTCGCGCCGTCGATGGCCATCGAGGATCTAACGGAGCTCGTGCGTGGGGGTGCACAGGAGGCCCTTCCGCCGGGTGCTTCCGCAGAGGACATCGTGCGGAAGATCGGCCGGGTACTGCGTCGACGCACGCGTGCGAAAGGCCAATAGGTACGCTTCGGCGCAAACGTGTTGACTCGATCCCGCACCAGTGTACGACGGGGCCATGGCGGGAGAAGATTCGACGCTGCTGCGCGGCCGGTACCGCCTCGGTGAACCGCTTGCACGCGATGAGGGCACGGGCGAGTACTGGTCTGCCTTCGACACGTTCCTTGAGCGTGGCGTCACGATCAAACGCCTGCCGAAGGGCGTGACGGAGCGCTTACTCCGGCGCTATGAGCGCGAAGCGCGAATTCTCGGCGCCCTGGAGCATGCGGCGCTCCCGCGCGTCTTCGATGCCGATCTCACGGAAGATGCGCCGTTCCTCGTCATGGAGGCGCTTCACGCGAAACCGATGACCGTCGCCCTGGACGCCGCGATGAGTCCTGCGTCGGCGCTCGTGCTGGTCGAAGAACTCGGCGATGCGCTCGAGCTCGCCCATGCGCGCGGCTTTCTTCACCGACGCGTATCGCCCGAACATGTGCTGCTCACGGCCGAGGGCACGCCGAAGCTGATCGGATTCGGACGCGCGAGTCTTGGTGGGAGCCGCTCGACGACGACGAGCGATATTCAATCGTCGCCGAGCGCGTACCTCAGCCCGGAGCTCTTTTCGGCCGATGGACGGGACGTGCGCACGGACGTCTACGGCCTCGGCACGGTGCTGCTCTACGCGCTCACCCTGCGTCCGCCAGTCGACCTTCCTTCGGGCGGGTTCGCCTTTGCGATGCGCGCCCTCATGAGCGCTCCGCGTTTGCGCCTTTCGCAGCTCGGCAGCGCGGACGACGCGCTCGACCGGGCCCTCGCAAGTGCGCTCGCGCTCGATCCCGCCCGCCGCCCACCGACCGTTCGTGGCTGGCTTCGCGAGCTCCAGCAACTGGCGCCCCTCGAGGACGACGCAAGCCTTCTGGGCGCCGAACTTGCCGGTCGCTACCGCATCGAGCGGCGGCTCGGGCGCGGCGCGCACGGGGCGGTCTTTCTCGCGCACGACGGCGACCTTCAGCGCGACGTCGCGATCAAGTTCGTGCGCGACGAAGCGAAGGCGCTGCTAGACGAAGCGCGCGCCATGGCGCAGGTGACGCACGGCAACGTCGTTCAAGTGTTCGACGTGGGGCGTCACCAGAATCGGCCGTACCTGGTCATGGAGAACGTGCCCGGCGAGACGGTGGAGGAACGCATCGAGCGTGGACCGCTCCCGCTCGAGGAGGCCGTGTCGATCGTGGCGCAGCTCGCCCTTGGAAGCGACGCCATTCACCGGGCCGGTCTCGTGCACGGCGACATCAAACCTTCGAACGCACTCGTTGGACCGAGCTACCGGGTTTGCCTCACGGATTTTGGACTGGTTCGCACGGCCCAATCGTGGGCGACGAGCGATGTGGGCGGCACGCCCGCGTACTTTGCGCCCGAGCGGGCGGCCCGCCGCGTCCGTCCGGGGCTGGCCCCTCGGATCGACGTCTATTCGCTCGCCATCATGGCCTTTGAGCTACTCACGGGACGCCTTCCCTTTGAGGGCACCAACCCGATCGACGTGATCCGCGAGCACGCCAGTGCGCCCATTCCGCGTCCGTCGCGGGACAACGAGGCCCTTGAGCCCTTTGACGACGTGGTGCGTCAGGGGCTTGCGAAGGATCCAGAGCAGCGCACGGCAAGTGCCCGTGCGTTTCGGGTGCAGCTGCTCGAAGCGCACGCATCGCTCGGTAAGCGGCTTCGTGCGGCGCCACGATTCCTGATCGTCGATCCCTCCGCCGCCGCCGAGCGAATCGGCGGCTTGCTTCGGTCGCGCTTCAGTGGCGCTAGCGTGGACTTGGCCCGTTCGGCGCGCGAGGCCGTGGCTCGGCTCAAGTACCAAAGCTACAGCGCGCTCCTTTTCGACCTCGACCTCCCGGACGAAAACGGCCTTGAGTTCGCCGCCTCCCTTCGTGCCGACGTGGAGGGTGCGCCGCCTCTGATCGCCGTCACGGGCGCGGGAACGGCGGCCGACTGGCAGGTGCTGGCAGCCCTCGGTGTGCAGGCGTTTTTGTTCAAGCCCGTCGACGAGGAACAGCTCGCGGCGACCTTATTGCGCGTCCTCGATTAGATAGCTCGCGCGCGACTTACGCGTGAGCACCGGAACCTGGCAGTTCGCGGCGGGGTAGCCCACGGGAATCAGCAAATAGGCGCGCTCGTTCTCCGGTCTTTCGAGGACCTCAGCGAGGAACTTCATTGGACTCGGCGTATGCGTGAGCGTCGCGAAACCGGCGTCGTTTAAGGCAGCCAGCAGTATGCCCGTGGCGATACCGACGGACTCGTTCACGTAGTAGTGCCGTTCGCCGCCCGTTCCCGTGCGCTGCGCAAACACCGCGATGAGGGCCGGCGCCGTCTCCAAGAAGGGCTTCTCGGGGCCCGTGCCAAAGGGCATGAGATCGTCCAGCCAGTCGTCCGAGGCTCGACCGCCGTAGAACGCGCGCTCTTCTTCTTCAGCCGCCTCACGAATCGCGCGCTTCTTTTCCGGCGTGGTGACGAGGACAAAGGTCCAGGGCTGCTTATGAGCGCCACTCGGGGCCTGCGCGGCCGCGTCGATGCATCGGCGAACGGCTTCGAGCGGAATGGGCTCGCTCGAAAACTCCCGGACCGAACGCCGCCCAGCGGCACGGGTTGCGAAGGTGTGGGCTCGTTCGAGGCTTTCCTCCTCCGTGAGTCGGGGCGGAGCGAAGGGCTCGAAGGCGTTGCGATCGTCGTTGGCGCTCACGTCGCGGATGCTTGCAGCTTTTTTCCGTGCCGCATCCCGCCTCACAGAGACGGTGTGTTCGCACCCGGATGGGCAGCGGCGTTCCTCCATGCCCCATTTGGGAAAACGTCGGCAAAAACCCCCTAGAACACGGTGGAGTGCTGACGGCCGAATTGCTGCTCAGGGCGTCGAGCCGGGACCCGTAAGTTTCTTTACGGGTCCACAAATGCCCGTAACCAATGAATAAAGTGAGTGTGCGCGCCCTCGTGGCGCTCTCTTCGCCGACCGGTGGTCGATGCGAAGGGCGAAAAAGCCGTCGATCGTGCCGAGGTCATGACTGGTACACGAGTTGCTTTCACGCCTGTTGCGGGCGTTATCCCTCCCGCAAGCGTCATTCTTGTGACGACGGTACGCTTTGGGCGTGTGCCGGCACGTTGACAAGAGCCTGACTTCTGGCACACCTCAGCGCTCTCGCCGGCCTTTCCGTACTCCGGAGAACTTTGTGAAATACGTTTCTATTCTGTCCTTGCTCCTTGCTTTCGCCGCGGCTCCTCTGAGCGCCCAAGACGCGCCTACGCCCGACGTCGAAGACGGGCCTGCCGATGGCGAAGGGGCGTCCGAGGTCGCCGAACCGGAGCCCGAGCTGAGCGAGCCGGAACCGGAGCTGAGCGATCGCGAGCCGGAGCCCGAGCTGAGCGAGCCCGAACCCGAGCTGAGCGATTCCGGATCGGAGCTGGGCCGCCCAAGCGATGCGCCCGTCGTGCAGCCGGAAACGCAAGAAGAGGTGTCCGAAGGTGTGGCCGAAGCCGCTGCTGCGGAAGGCGCGGCCGCTGAGGAAGGCGCGGCCGCTGAGGAAGGCGCAGCCGCCGAGGAAGGCGAGGTCTCCACGGCCGACCGACTCGGTAGCGTCGCCGGTGGCCAGGGCCTTCCCTGGACGTTCCCGCTCACCTGGTCGAACAACGTCACGGTACGCACGTTCGCGCCCGGCGCCCAGACGACGTACGACCCGACCTACAACATGTCGTTTCTCGCGGCGCCCCGTTATATTTTCGGACCGACCTTCACTGTGGGTGCCCGCCAAACCCTCACCGTTGAGCTCACACAGGGAAACCTGACGCCGGAAGAGCGCGACCTCGAGTGGGGTGACCTACAGTTCGACGCCACCTACATTCTTCCGGTTCGTCCCGGCGGCATCATGATGTCGGCGGCGGCCATCGCGCGTCTGCCCACCAGTCAGTTCAGCCGCGGCCAAAACCGCTACTTCGGACCGACGGCCCGCTTCATGGCCATGCGCGTCAACCCGGTTCTCCAGGGTTTAATCGTTGGTGCCGCTGCCAACTACACTTTCTGGGCGCGCGGTAGCGGTCGTCGACTCAACGTCGGCCAAGATGCGGCGGACGGTACCGTTGACGGTCCCGCGGGCGAGATCGACGTGCGTGACGTGGGCGGTAGCAACGGGTGTGAGTACGGCTTCGACACCGCCCAAGCGGCCTCGAACGGTTCTGCCCAAAGCGGCTCGTGCGCTGTAGGAAACCAGTCCGACCACCAGGTCTCCTTCTCCGTGTTCGCTACGCTTCTTCCGACGACCCGACTCGCGCTGAACATGAGCTTCGCGGCGATCTGGATCATCAACGGGAGCCCCGACACGGCGTTCCTGAGCACGGACCGCGTCGTCACGGCCGACGGTCAGCCCCTTCGCATCGGCGACGGCAGCCCCACGCACACCAACACGATCACGTCCTTCTCGATGGGCTTCAGCTACGACGTCCTTCCCTACATGACCGTCGGCTTCTCCTACAGCACGCTGGCCTTCTACCCCGACAGCGACGGCGGCCTCGAGAACTTCTTCTACAACGAGAACAGTCAGTTCTCGCTCAGCCTCCAGTTCCGCCCGTCGGCCCTGGCGAACCAGCTTCGCAGCGCGCGCGCTGAGGCCGCGGAAGCGGAGGCTGCAGGCGCGACGGCTGCGCTCAACGCGCTTCCAGCCGTCTTCTAGGCATCGCCGACGGCGTGCCGGGGCGCTCTTCGAGCGCGAGCTACAAGTCTGGGATCGAGACAGCATTGGCTTGAGCAAGTGCTGCCGAGCAAGGATGAATGAGCGGGTCAGTCGCGACTGGCTCCCTTTTGATTCCCACGGTTCGCCGTTCGCGCTCCGCTCATCCATCGACGGCTCCTGGGTCCGAAGGACCCACTGCGAACCCAAGCGTAGTCGACCCCACACGTTCCGCGCCCTCATGACGTGACCAAAGCAGGCTTGCAAAATGGGGCCGTCGCGGCGGAACCTGCGCTCGATGGACACGGCATTCCTTGGGAAGACGGGCGTTCGAGTTTCCACGCTCGCCTTTGGCACGATGAGTTTTGGCGGCGACGCGGACGAAGCCACCTCCGCTGACCTGTACGCGGCCTGCCGGGATGCCGGGATCAACCACTTCGACACGGCGGACATGTACAGCCGTGGCGCGTCGGAGACGATTCTGGGCAAGCTGATCGCCCACGAACGGGACACCATCGTGCTCGCCTCGAAGGCGTACTTCCCGATGGGTGACGGTCCCAACGAGCGGGGCACGTCGCGCTTTCATCTCGTGCGCGCCGCCGAGGCAAGCCTTCGTCGACTCGGCACGGACCGAATCGACCTCTACTACCTTCACCGATTTGATGAGCGCACGGACCTCTCGGAAACGCTTCGGGCGATCGATGACCTCATACGCTCCGGGAAGATTCTCTACCCCTGCGTCAGTAACTTCGCCGCGTGGCAGGTGACGAAGGCCCTCGGCATTCAGGCGCTGCTCGGGCTCAGTCCGATCGTGGCCATTCAGCCGATGTACAACCTCATCAAACGTCAGGTGGAAGTCGAGCTCCTGCCGATGGCCGAGTCCGAAGGCTTGGGCGTCTTTCCATATTCGCCCTTGGGCGGCGGTGTGCTTTCCGGAAAGTATGGCCGCGGCGAAAGCGGGCGCCTTCGCGAAAACGAAGTCTACAAAGAGCGCTACGCCGGCGACGAGGAAACAGCGGCGGCCTTTGCAACGATCGCCGACGAGCTTGGCGTGCATCCCGTCACGTTGGCGGTGGCGTGGGTGAAGTCCCATCCGGGTGTCACGGCGCCGCTCCTGGGCGCACGCAGCGTGAAGCAGCTTCGCCCCGCACTCGAGGCGGCGAACTTTGCGATGGACGATGCGCTCCGCGCTCGCCTCTCGGCGCTGACGCCCGAACCGGCACCGGCAACGGACCGACGCGAGGAAAAGGGCGGGGGCGGCTTTGGTGGGCGCTGACGCACGCCGATCGCCGGCACCGTGCAACGCCACTGCGTGCGTCGTCCCGCTCACCCTCCACGCTCACTCTTTACGCCTCACGCTCACTCCTCACGCGCACTCCTCACTCC
>JBCCRV010000340.1:0-7753 GCA_039201085.1 Myxococcota bacterium
CGCTCGCCAGGGAGTTTACTCGCACGAAGAGACCTCGGCGCTGCCCGAGCGCCTTCGCAAGCGTCACATGAAGAAGCGCGCCGACGGCAAATGGGAGGTCAGCCCGTTGCGAAAGCAGGAAGTGGTTTTCCGGCGCTTCAACCTAAAGAATCACCTTCCATTCAAGAAGCCCTTTGACTTCGTGTTTCTGCGGAACGTGATGATCTACTTCGATAACGAAACGCGCGGAGACATCGCGACCCGTATCGGCAAGATGCTCTACCCGGAAGGGCTGCTTTTCATCGGCCTCTCCGAATCGCTTCCGCGAAACCTCCCTGGCCTCGAAGCGATCGGTCACTCCATGTACCGGAGAAAACGATGACGATTCGTGTTCTCGTCGTCGACGACTCGGCGCTGATTCGCCAGATCCTCTCGAAGGGCCTCGCCGTCGATCCGGAAATAGACGTCGTTGGAACGGCGGCGGACCCCTACGCCGCGCGGGATCAGATCTTACGCCTTCGCCCCAACGTCATGACGCTCGACGTGGAGATGCCGCGCATGGACGGGGTGGAGTTCCTTCGCCGCCTCATGCCGCAGTTTCCCCTGCCGACGGTGATGGTGAGTTCGCTAACAAAGCGCTCCGCCGCCACCACGCTGGCGGCCCTTGAAGCCGGCGCCATCGACTTTGTGGAGAAACCTACCGTCGACGTCGCCCAAGGCATGAAGACACTCATTCGTGAGCTGGTCGGAAAAATCAAAGTCGCCTCGCGGGCGCAGGTTCGGCACCACCGGAAAGACACGAGCGACGTGCGAAGGGTGGTCAGCGCACCCGTTCAAGCGCTCCGTTCGTCCACCGACAAAGTGCTGGCGATCGGCGCGTCGACGGGCGGAACGGAAGCCGGCCTCGAAGTGATCCGACGGCTTCCCCCGTCGTGCCCAGGGGTCGTCGTGGTTCAGCACATGCCGCCCGTATTCACCAACCTCTACGCCGAACGGCTGAACCGCGAATGCAAGGTCACGGCCAAGGAAGCCGTCAACAACGACCGCGTAATTCCCGGCCGCGTTCTCATCGCACCCGGCGGGAAGCAGATGCGGCTCGTTCGAACGGGCGGCCACTTCATTGTGAAGCTGGGTGAATCGACCAAAGTTTCCGGCCACGCCCCCTCCGTCGACGTGCTCTTTGAGTCGGTCGCCGAACAGGCACAGGAACACGGCGTCGGCGTCATCCTCACGGGCATGGGCCAGGACGGAGCCACGGGCCTGCTTTCGATGCGAAGGGCCGGCGCGTACACCATTGGCCAAGATGAAGCGACGTCGGTGGTCTACGGCATGCCGAAGGTCGCCAACGATCTCGGCGCCGTTCAACGGCAAGCGGGGCTCGAAGAGATTGCCGGAATCGCCCTCGAGCGCTTCCGGTACATGGAAGAAAAGGAGGAGGTATGTTCGGCGCGTATCTAGTCGAAATCGGGCTCGCCACGGCCGGTGAAGTCATTGCTGCCCTCGACAAACAGCGAACGAGCCGCATTCCCTTTGGGAAGCTCGCACTGCAGCAGCGTCTGCTCACCGTTGGTCAGATTTGGCAGGTGCTGAATCATCAGGCAGAGCATGGCGGACTCTTTGGTGAAATCGCCGTCGAGCACGGATTCATGACCGGCGAACAGCGTGATAAGTTGCTCCTGCGACAGCACGCGACGCGCCCAGCCATCGGATCGATCCTCGTTAAGGACGGCGTGCTCACCGGTGCGGCCCTTAAAGCCTCCCTCGAAGGTTACGAGGAACGGATGCGGCGAACGCGCGGGAGCAAGAAGTCGCGCGATGAGCACCTCGACGGCATGCACTCAGGAGGGTAGGCCGCTCTACGGGCGCACGCGGGCGCCCATAGCCTTCGCAGGTTCATCGGCGGATGCGTGTGATGGGCTAGCCCGCATGAGTCACCAAGGGGTGTGATGATCGTGCAAGATTTCGGAATCGTTGAGGTATTTCTTGGAGCGGAAAATACAGTCCGTATTTGAGCGGAAAGAAATGTCTCAACGATTTCGAGGGCTTGTGCGAGGGCGCGCCATCTGATGACGAATGCGGGCTAGCTTCGGGACGTCATGAGCGCCTGAGCGGCCTTCGCCAGCTCGTCTGCGCCTACGGGCTTGTAGACAAAGCCCGTCTCCGGGCCGCGCTCCGCTTGCACCCCCCGCGTGTTCTCCGCGTAGCCGGAGCACATCAGCACCGGGAGCGTCGGCTGACGCGAGCGGATGCGACGAAGCGTTTCCCACCCGTCGATGTCGGGCATCACCACGTCGAGCACGACGAGGTCCAAACGATGGGAATCGAGGAGCGAGAGCCCTTCCTCGCCGCCCTCGGCGGTGAGCACATCCATGCCGCAACGTTTCAGCATGCGGGCAATGCCGCGGCGCACCAGTCGGTCATCGTCGATGACAAGGGCACGCCCGTGAAGCGTTGGTCGCTCACGAGGCGTTTCCGGCGCCTTCTCCGGTGCCTCCGTCAAGGGAAGCGTGATCGCAATCGTCGTGCCTTCGCTGACCACGGATTGAATCTCAATGACGCCGTTCATCGAGCGCACCGTGCCGTACACCATGGGCAGTCCGAGTCCCGTACCTTCGCCCCTTGGCTTCGTCGTGTAGAAGGGCTCGAACGCGCGCGCCGCGACGCTCGCCTCCATGCCATGGCCGTCGTCCCGCACCTCGATCAGCGCCGCCAAACCTCCGTCCACGCTCACTTCGCTGAGGCGGATGTCCAAGAGTCCACGCTGACCGATAGCGTCCAAACCGTTGATGCCAAGGTTCAAGAGCGCCTGCGCGAGAAGCGTGCGATCACCAAGCACCACCAACTCCGGTGCGGTGCTCACCTCAATGCGCACCCCCTCCGCCGCCATGGCGCGTAGGCTGGTCGCGATTTCTCTGACCACGGCGCCGACGTCCGTGGGACGTACGACCGTGTCCGCTCGGGCAAAACCGAGCAGCTGCTGGGTGACGTCCTTTCCACGTCGACATGCGGCGAGCACGTCTTGCAGCTCACCGCGAAGCTCCGGATCCACCTGCTCCGATTCGATCCAGGGTTCTACTACCGCCACGATTCCCGCAAGCACGTTGTTCGTTTCGTGCGCGACTCCGCCCGCAAGCTTACCGAGGGCTTCAAGGCGGCGCGTGGAGACAGCGCCATCCGCACCCGCGGACGCCTCTGCGACCGCTCCGCTCGCCACGCGGAGCTCCACCAGGGCAAAGCGCTGCTGCTCCGAATAGAGCGACCGAAGCACGACGTTCATCGCACGGTCAAAGCCATCGCCGTCGAGCACTTCGAGCATGCGCAGGACCTCGCCGTCCGGCGGCAACCCTTGCAGCGTGCTGCGCCAGACCTCCGAGCGCCCGGAGGGCACCAGCATCTCCATCGACGATCCGACTACGGCCTCGCTCGAGCGCCGAAGCAGCGCGCACGCGGCTGCATTGATGTCGGAAACGATCAGCGTTTCCGTGTCGACCACGAGGAGCGACGCGGTGCTGCTCTCAAAAACCCGGCGAAAGGCGACCATCGCTTCCTGCGTCGACTGCTCCGCTTCATGAAGAAGCGTCGTGTTCATGTGCGAGACCACGGCGCCAACCACTCGACCCGGCTCGCCCGCGATGAGCGGCGACGCGTCCATGCGAAAGCGCAGCTCACGGTCGGGCGTGGCGCAGGGATAGACCGCAGAGAAGTGGCCACGATCGCCGGCGAGAACATCTTCGATCCCCTTCGCGATCCCCGACGCGGAAGGATCCGCCGCAGCAATCGCAAGGTAGTCTGCGCCGAGCTGCACGCTTCCGCCCTGAGATTCGGCAAAGCGCCGCCATGAATCGTTCACCATCGCCAACCGACCCGCTTCGTCCACCAGGGCCACGTGCTGCGGAAGACTGTCGAGCACCCCGCGAAGTCGCTCCTGCGTTTCCTTCAGGTCGGTCACATCCACGAACCCAAGAACGACCCCCCGATCGCGCCCCGAGGCCGATGCGTAGGGCAAGGCGCGAACCAGTACGCGCATGCCGTTGACTTGCGCTCCATGGGATTCGAACGGTTCTTGCTGCTCGAGCACGTTCGAGGCCAAGGCGAGCAGGTCGAGTCCAACGAGGCCATCGCGAAAGTGGCTCAGCGGGCGCCCGACGTCCACATCGAGCAAACGCAGGTACGCGCCCACCGGTCCGATCAAGCGGCGAATGCAAAGTTGCTCGTCCAAGAAGAGCGTTGCAACGCCGGTGGCGTTGAGCAGGTTGAAGACATCGTCCGTTAGGCGATCGAGCTCATGAATGCGCTCGTTGCGTTCCGCCGTAAGCACGTGAAGCTCTTCGTTGGTTGCGTGCAGCTCCTCGTTCGTCGCCTGGAGCTCCTCGTTCGACGCGTGCATCTCCTCGTTGGACGCTTGAAGCTCCTCGTTTGCCGCCTGCAGCTCTTCGATGGTGGCTTCGAGGCTCTCCCGCGTGCTCAGCAGCTCGTCGTGCACGTGGGCGAGGTCCAGCGAGCTTGCATTCTCGGCGCCGCTGGCACTGGTCGGTGCGGAGGCGAACGTCACGAGGTAGCGTTCGACGCCTGCGATCGGTCGGACCATAACCCGCACGGAGCGCTCCGTTCCGGGAAGGGATACGGCAGGATGTTCGGCGAGCTCGCCCGTACGTTGGCACCGCGCCAACGCCGCGGAAACGGCCGTACCAAGGCCACCCCGGGCAAGTCGATCAATGCGAGGCGTCATTCGACCCGTCGGCAAACTCAGGTAATCGGCAACATCCCCGATCAGGTGCTCGACTTCCCCAGCCGCGTTGACCACGGCGGTCGCCGGCACGTACGCGGCGAAGAGCATGTCACGCGCATCGTCGACCGCAGATACACGTTGCCGAACCGGTGCACTTCGAGCGCGCTGCGGCGGCGAGACCGGGAGCAGGTCCGTTCGGCCCACGCGCCGACGGTACACTCGATGCACCTTCGCGCCTGCGGGCTCGAAGTAGAGCGATTGATCCGCCACGGACTCGCTGTCGCCGAGAAAAAGCACGCCGCCTGCACGCAGCGAGAAGTGCAGCGTCGAAAGCACGCGACGCTGCCATTCCTTCCGAAAGTAGATCAGCACGTTTCGGCAGGTCACCAGATGAAGGTTTCCAAAGGGCGGATCTCGATGCAGGTCGTGGCGCGCGAAAACCAGATGACGACGCAGGTCCTCGGTCACACGGTATCGTCCGCCGACCGGTTCAAAGAATCGCTCGCGCCGGTCGGGGCTCAAACCGCGGAGCGCGCCTTCGTCGTATTCGCCGAGACTTGCGTGTTCAATGGCGGCCCCACTCACGTCCGTCGCAAAGACCCGGAAGTCGTGGCCACGCCCCAAGCGATCGGCGATCTCCGTCAGCAATATCGCCAGCGAATAGGCCTCCTCGCCCGACGCGCACCCCGCAGACCAAGCCCGCAATTCCTCGCCGGGCCGCGAAGACGCACGAAGGTAGTCGCCGAAGACCGCTTCAAGATGCCGAAAGGCATCGGGATCACGAAAGAACTCCGTGCGGTTGACCGAGAGACTGCTGATAAAGCGTTGCGCGTGGGCTTCATCGCGGCCCAAAAGGCGCGCGAGCTCCGAGGTATTGCTCAGTGACTCCTCGCCGATGAAGCGTTGAATCCGTCGCCAAAGGGCGGATTGACGGTAGCCACTGAGGTCGATTCCAGCGGCCCGCTGGACCGCCGCGAGCACGGGCCGTAGCTCCGCGTCGAGGTCCGAGCTCGCGTCCGAGGCAAGACGGACGCCAACACGCTCCAAGACGGCTTCCGCAATGGCTTCCGGTCGAAGAACCGCCGACGCAATGCCGCGTTCAATGACTGCCCGAGGCATCCCGTCGAAGGCCGCCGACTCGGGCGATTGCGCGATGACGAGACCGCCGGCGCCGTGTACCTCCGCGCAGCCCGCAGTTCCGTCGCTTCCGGTTCCTGAAAGCACGACGGCCATGGCGTCCTGCCCGCGCTCGGCTGCGAGCGATGAAAGGAACGAATCAACGGGAAACGTGTGGCGTTCACCGGGTTCGCCCATCGTGACCCGCAGGACACTCGCATCGAGCCGGATCTCCGAACCCGGCGGCATCAAATAACAGACGCCTTCCTCGAGTTCGATCCCGTCCCTTGCATCCACCACGGGCATGCCGATGCGCCGGTCGAGCAACTCGCGCATCAACGAGGGGTGATCGGGCGACAGATGCTGCACCACCACAAAGGCCGCCGCCGTTTCCGGTGGAAAGACCCGAAGCGTACCCGTGATCGCCTCCAACCCTCCTGCACTCGCACCGATACCGACCACACGTACGGGCAGAGGATCGGAGGGGGCGCTCATCCCAGGAGTTTACTGCATGGCCCCCCCGGAAAGCGATGCCGCGTGAGCGAAAGCTGGACTGTGCCTCCTTGCCGTCGGCCCGGAGGACGAACGCTGCAGGCTCATTTCAACAGGAGCGCCGTTTAGCCGTCGCGGAGCGATGCACGCAGGCTGGTCAGCCCCTCGCCTGCGACTTTCAGACTCTCCAGCTGCTCGTCCGTGGCCCCCGCAAAGCGCTCGAGCGAATCCTCGCCTTGCTGCCTGGCGCTTCGCGCAGCACGCACAAGCTCCGCAAAGCTGCGCGTCATCTCCGCGCCGGCGTTCTCCACAAACTCGATCAAACGCGCGCCGAACTCGTCGATGCGGGTGTCGAAGGCGTCGGCCATCTTCTTCGCGGCTTCGCGCACAAGCGCCGGCGCTTCCTCTGCCGCCCGTTCCTTCACGGCCTTGTCCGTTCGTCCGCGAGCCACCATCGCGAGCACTGGTGCCGCGAGCGTCAACGCGCCGCCCACGACCACGTTCGACAACATCATGAGGGTCACACCGAACGCTCCGACGGCGAACACGCCGACATCGTAGGCCAACGTACTGACGTCGAGGTCGAGCTCCGGTGCGCCCTCCCCGAGCGCCTCTCCCAGCTTCTCCGCGCGCGCTGCAGCCTCGTCCGTCACAAAGGCAATCGCTTCCTCCGTCACCTGCTCGAGACGGCGCGCCACCTCCTGCGCCTCCTCTTCGGCAAAGCGGCGAAACCGTTCCTCGATGAAGCCCTGGAGGTACTGACGCAGATCCTTCGCGTCGCTCTGCGCGATCTCACCTGGAAGCTGCTCGGCAAAGCGTTCGCCAAAACCCTCAACATCCGCGCGGATCACCGCTCGCACGGCGCTAAGGGACTCGCGAATGCGCGCCGTACGCTCGACGATGCGCTGCTCCGATCCTTCCAGGTCGGCCTCAAGGCTATGAAGCCGTCGTTCGAGCTCGCCGTGCTCCATCGTCAACGCGCGGCGCTGGACTTCGATGCCGGTCCGCAACGTCTCGGCCACGCGAAGCCCTTCGCCGAGCGCGTTGTCGAGAATCATGCGACCACGTTCTTCGCGCAGAAAGGACTGGAGGTCAGACGCCAAGGCTTCCATGCCGCTGGCCGTGTACTCGCCGCCCAGAGCCTGCTCGGCGCTGACGCCGTAGACGCGCGGCGACTCCATCAGCTTGCCTAAGTTCAGGCGCGCGTACGCGAGGGCTTCCTGCTGCTCGTCCGAGTCGAGGAGGTCCATCTTGTTGACCACAAAGATGAGCTTGTCGCGGGACTGAGCGAGCAACTTGTTGGCCACAAACTGCCGTTCAGACTCCTTCAAAATCTGCCCCGCATCGAGCAGGAAGAGGACGGCATCGGAGCGTGGAATGTACTCGTAGGTGATCTCCGCGCGCGCTTCGTTGAGGTCGTTGACGCCGGGCGTGTCC
>JBCCRV010000341.1:0-7744 GCA_039201085.1 Myxococcota bacterium
GCGGTGTGCCGTTGGCGGTTGGCGGTTGGCGGTTGGCGGTTGGCGGTTGGCGGTTGGCGGTTGGCGGTTGGCGGTTGGCGGTGGGCGGTGGACGGTGGGCGGTGGGCGGTGGGCGGTTGGCGGTCGGCCGGACGCACTTCGTGCGATAGGGACGCGCTGGCTAACCATTGCAAACTGCAAACTGAGTCCGTAGGATCCAACAAGCGCCCTTCGAACCCTTGAACGGCCGAACTCCGATGCCGTAAGTGTTCTTCACACGTCTTCGGTGACCGAAGGGCGCTATTCGCGGTCGTAGACGGCGAGCACGCCGTCGTGAAAGGCGGGCCGAAAGCCGCGGATCTTTTCGTTCGCACGGCTCGGGTGCACGCGGTTGGTCAGCAGCACGACGGCGACGTCGCGCTCCGGGTCGCACCAGAGGCTTGTGCCCGTGAAGCCGAGGTGGCCGAAGGCGCGCGCGCTCATGCGCTGGCCCGCGCTGCTGCGCGGGCCTTTCGTATCCCAGCCGATGCGGTCGCGTCCTCCGTCGCAGGGATCGGCCAAGCATTCGCGGTGGGTCGCGCCACGCAGAAAGTTCGAACGGCCGTGGTACACCTCGAGCATGGCGCGGCCAAAGCTCGCGACCGTTTCGGCGGATGCGAAGAGCCCCGCATGGCCTCCGACGCCGCCAAGGGCGGCGCAGTTCTCGTCGTGCACTTCCCCGCGAATGATGCGGCCGCGCCACGGGCAGCGCTCCGTCGGCGCTGCCTTGCGCAGACGCGAACTTCGGCTCGCTTCGCCGGCGTAGAAGAGCTCGTCGCCGAGCCCCAGCGGTCCGCTTAGCCACTCGCGCACGGCGGCGTCGAGAGTGGTCTTGTTGGCGCGGGCGACCACCTCGCCGGCGATCACGTAGCCCAGGTCGCTGTACTCGCAGCGCGGAGGCGTGGTTGGATGCACGCGTCGCGCCGCCTCCGCGAGAATCCATCGACGCGCCGCGCCCGACCCGGCTTCGTGGGGCACATCGAGGTAGAGACCGCCCCACGCATCGACGCCGCCGCGGTGGCTCAGTAGACCGCGAAGGTTCAGTGAGCTCAGCTCGATGCCGCGCAGGTCGCTAAGCAGCGCCTCGCACGAACCATCGAGGCTGAGCATCTCTGCTTCGACCAGTCGCATGGCCGTCATCGCCGTAACGGGTTTGGTCAGCGAAGCGAGGTCGTAGAGGGTGGCGTCCAGGACCCGTTCGCCGTTCGCGTAGTCCAGCGTCCCGGCCGAGGCGAAGGCGATAACGGGCTCGTCGTTCTCACGGTACGCGACGGCCGCCGCAGCGCCCGGGAAGACGTGGCTGGTGATGCCGGCTTCGAGTAGGCGGACGATCTCCTTCCGCAGCCGACCGCCTTTGTTCATCCCCCGAAATTCTCCCCTCGCTGTAAGCTAGCCTGTGGCCTTCTGCCCTGTCCACGAGATTGTGGGCGCGGACAGCGGGCTTGCCGATGTCGATCGACCATGCCACGAGCGCGCCATGGGACGACCGAGGCTCAACAAGATTCAGCCGGCAACGGGCCGAATTAAGGTTGAACCGGAAGATTTCATCGTTGAGGAAATCCCGTCCTACGAGCCCGTCGGCGAAGGGACCCATTGGTTCTTTTGGATCGAGAAACGCGGGCTCACGACGCGCCGCGCGGTGGCGATGCTGGCCGCAAAATTGGGGGTTCGTGCACGCGACATCGGCACAGCTGGACTCAAGGATCGGCACGCGTTGACCCGGCAGTACCTTTCGGCGGAACACGTCGACGGCGCCGCCCTCAGCGGCTGGGAGCAGGACGGCCTACGGGTGCTTCGCGCCGTCCCCCATCGGTCGAAGCTTCGCACAGGCCATCTCCGCGGAAACCGCTTCTCTATCCGCGTGCGAGCGATCGCCCCCGCCGAAGCGGCCCGGCTCGCGGAAGAAGGAACGGCGCTCGCATCCGGCGTACCCAACTACTACGGCGACCAGCGCTTCGGCCGCGACGGGTCCAACGTGGACGAAGCGCGCGAATGGCTGGCGGAGGGAGGAAGGCCGCCGAAGGAGCGCTTCAAGCGACGCTTCCTGGTGTCGGCGCTGCAGTCCGCGGCCTTCAATGCTGTGCTCGCCGCACGCGTCGAACGTGGGTGCGTTCACCAGGCGATGGCCGGCGATGTGCTCATGACGGCCCGCGGCGGCATCTTTGAAGACGACGACCTCGAGGCCGTACGGCGACGCATGGACGCCGGCGAAATCGACCCAACGGGACCGATGTTTGGCGGCGATATGCGCCGCGCCCAAGGGTTGGCCGGCGCGCTCGAGTCGAGCGTTGAGGACGCCTTCGGCTTTGGGCCGACGATGTACGCCCGAATGGGCAAGCTGGGCTTGGGCACGCGGCGCGCGCTCCGCATTCGGCCCGCGGCCCTTAAACTCATGGCGGAGGACGACACCCTCGAGCTCTCCTTCGAGCTGCCGCGCGGCGCGTATGCGACGGTGGTCTTGGACGAGCTGATCCGCGCCTAAACCCCGAAATCTCCGAGAATAATCGCCGCCTTCATGCGTAGCTCGTTGGCGCAATCGGGTTGCGGCTGCAGGCCCGCTGCCGCAGGTTCCCGCCGGAAAAGTAACTTTTCGGGCCCATTGCCGACAGTGAGAGCCCGACCCACGTACCCCGGGGAACGCATCCCCTTGAAGAAGGCTTAGACACCGATGGATATCCAAGAACGCTTGACCGCTTTCGCCATGCTCGGAGCCGAGTGGGTGATGTGGCTGCTGATCTTGCTTTCGATTTTTTGCGTCGCGATCATTCTTGAGCGCGCCTACTACTTCTTCGCTTCGAGGGACGACGCGCAGAAGCTGCGCGAGGCCGTTCGCAAGCGCCTCGACGATGGCGACGTCACGGGTGCCTCCAAGGTGCTCGAAGTCTCGCCAAGCTTTGAGGCGCGCATTGCTCTTTCCGCGCTCTCGATTGCCGAGAGCGGCGCCGACTCGGTCGAAGAACGGCTCCGCGGCGAAAAGGTCGTCGCCAAAGCGCGCATGGAGCGAAACCTCGCCTTCCTCGGAACGGTCGGCAACAACGCGCCCTTCGTCGGTCTGCTCGGCACCGTCATCGGCATCATTCAGGCCTTCCAGGCGCTGAACGACAGCCAAGGTCAGGTGACGACGGGCCTCATGGCGACGGTGGGTGAAGCCCTCGTCGCGACGGCCATCGGCATTCTCGTCGCCCTTCCCGCTGTCGCCGCCTACAACTACTACCAGCGCGTCATCAAGGCGCGCCTGGTCTGGGCCGACGCCCTCGGAAGCGACGTGCTCTCGCACCTTCGCCGCGAACGCCCCGCCACGTACCGGGAAGCCGAGTAATGGCCGGCGGTGCGATGGGTGGCGATGACGACGACGTCATCTCCGACATTAACGTGACGCCCCTCGTGGACGTCGTCCTCGTGCTTCTGATCATTCTGATGGTCACGGCCACGGCCATCGTCAGTAAGACGATTCCGGTTGAGCTGCCTCAGGCGGCAGAACCAGATGTAGCGCCGAGGGACACGCCCACAACGCTTGGCGTCACGATCAACGAGGAAGGCACGCTCTTTCTCGACCGCGAAGAAGTCACCGAAGACGAGTTTCGCGCCCGCGTGGCCGCAGCGGCCGAGGGCGACGAAGAGGTGCGCGCCATCATCGCGGGCGACGGACGCGTCGCCTACGCCCGCGTCGTTCGCGTCATCGACATCCTCCGCCAGCTCGATGTGACGAAGTTCGCCATCAACGTGCAGCAAGAAGACCTCGAACCCTAGTTCGCGTCCGATGATCGCTCCGAACCCAACGAAGCTCCCCGTTCCGGTGTCACTCTTTGCGAAGATGAACGGGAACGGCCACGTGCTTCGCCACTTCGAGCGCTGCGAGCACGCCTGGGGGAACCACTAGATGGAGGCGCAGACCCAGCGGGACGTGCCCGAAGTCAGCCTCGCCGTGCTCTTTGGCGCGATTGTGGCGAGCTTTGCCTTTCACGTTGGCAGCTACGTGGTGCTCGACAAGATTCCCCAACAGATGGCAGTACTCCCGCCGCCTCCACCCCCGGCGGAGTTCATCGAGATTCCGGATCCGCCGCCGGAGCCAGAGCCCGAACCGGAGCCGGAGCCCGAAGTGATCGAGCCGGAGCCCGAACCGGAGCCCGAGCCCGAACGCGTTCGACCGCCGCGGCCCGAGCCGGAGCCGGAAGAGTCGGCGCCAGCGCCCCCTCCGCCGGACGAGCCTCCGCCCGAGCCGCCGCCGCCCGTTCCCGAACTGTCCGGCATCACGCTCACCAACGAGGGCGGCAGCTTTGCCGTAGACCCAGGATCGGGCGCCGCCCGCCGCGACCCGATCGCCAATAACGCCCGCCGGCCCCCGGGACGCGAGGGAGGCGTCGAGGGCGGAACAGGCAGCGGCGGCATGGGCACGGGCCCCGTGGTCGTTCCCATGCGCAACCTCTCGCGCCGGCCCGAGCCCCCGTCGATCTCCGCCATCACGCGCTGCATGGAAGAGAACTACCCGCGCGGCGCGCGGCGTCAGGGCCTCGAAGCGATCGCCCGCGTTCGCCTTCAGATCAACCCCACGGGAAGCGTGTCGAACCTTTCGGTCCGCTCCGAAAGCGTCACCGGCGAAGGCTTCGGCCGCGCCTGCATGCAGTGCCTCCGCGGCCGAAACTGGTCCCCGCCCCTCTCGGCGACGGGCCAGCCCGTCGCGACCCGTACCACGTTCAGCTGCGAGTTCGTGGTTCGAAACTGAAGCTCATCCCAACATCGCCTGCGGCCATCGTTCCGCCCGTCCGCGCCCGGTTCCGACCCGCTCCAACGGCGGATCGGATCTGAATTTTTCCGCCCAGACGCCACAGCACCGTTGAAGGCAAGGCGCCTCGGGTGCGATGCTTCCCGTCATGGGACGCCCCCTGCCCCTCCTCATAGGCCTGCTGCTCACGCTCTCCGCCACGGCGAGCGCCCAGACAGACCGGTTCAATACGCAGACCTTCGCGCCCGCCCCCGGGCCGTCGAACTACCTGCAGGTCGAGGGCGCCAACGTGCGCGGGTCGAACAGCTTCGGCGCCGGCCTCACGCTCGACTACGCCCACGAGCCCTTCGTGCTCTTTTCCGCCGACTGCGCGGACGCGGACGGCAACGACTGTGAAGTTGGGCAGACGGAGACGGAGCTCGCCTCCTACATCGCCCAGGCCAACCTCTACGCGTCCTTCGTCTTTCTCGATCGCTTCCAGGTCGGTCTGAACCTGCCGCTCATGTTGAGCGCCGGCGATGGCTTTTCGCGCATCGTCGACAGCCGGCCCTTCACCGTGGCCGACGGCACCGAGTTCGTTGTTGGCGATCCCGTGCTCAGCCTGAAGGCGCGCCTCTACGGCGAAGGCGAAGGGCTCTTTCTCGGCGCGACCGTGTACGCCACGGCGCCCCTCGGCCAGGCCATCGGCGACGGCTTTCTCGGTGACGAAGTGCCGCGCGTCGGAGGCCATTTTATCGCCCAGTTCGTGTACCGAGGCTTTCACCTCAGCGTAAACGCGGGCGGGTTCTACCGCCCCGAACGCACGTTCCTTTCGACGACGGCGGGTTCGCAGATCGTCTACCGCGCTGCCGTCGGCTACGACGTGACGCCCCTCGTCCGCATCTTCGCCGAGCTGGACGGACTCGCCGGCCTCAGTTCCGAACTCGACGAGCACTCGATCGAAACCCGTCTTGCCGGCCGGATTCGCTTCGGCGATTTCACGGCCACGGTCGCTGCCGGCGCCGGCGTGCTGAGCGGCGTGGGCGTGCCCGCCTTTCGCGTGATCGGCGGCTTTGCCTACGCGCCTTCGACCGCGGACCGCGACGGGGACGGTATCGAAGACGACGAAGACGGCTGCCCCACCGAGCCTGAAGACCTCGACAACTGGGAAGACAGCGACGGCTGCCCCGAGCTCGACAACGATCAAGACGGCATGAACGACGACGTCGATCCCTGCCCGGAAGCCGCCGAGGACATCGACGGCTTTGAAGACGCCGACGGCTGCCCCGACGAAGACAACGACGGCGACGGCGTTCGCGATGGCTTCGACTCCTGCATGAACGAACCGGAGGACATGGACGGCGACCGCGACGAGGACGGATGCCCCGACTCGGACACGGACCGCGACGGCATCGACGACGTCGACGACCGCTGCCCCGGGGAGCCCGAAGACGCCGACGGTTTCGGCGACGAAGACGGCTGCCCCGAGGACGACTTCGACGGCGACGGAATCAACGACGACTTCGACGAATGCCCCGACCAAGCAGAAACGATGAACGGCATCGAGGATGCCGACGGCTGCCCCGAAGAAGATCAGGACGGCGACGGCATCGTCGACGCGCAGGACCAGTGCCCAGCGCGCGCCGAAACGCTCAACGGCGTTCGCGACACGGACGGCTGCCCGGATGGCGAAGCGCTGATCCGCCAAGAGGGCGAGCGCATCGTGCTCCTGCAGAAGATCGAGTTCCGCACCAACCGCGCGCGAATTCGGCGACGCTCCGAGCGCATCCTCGACGCCGTCGCCAACCTGCTCGAGGCCAACCCTCAATACCGCCACGTGCGAATCGAAGGCCACACGGACAGCGGCGGCGACGAGGAGGCAAACATGCGCCTTTCGCAGCAGCGCGCCGAAGCGGTGCAGCGCGCCCTCGTCGAACGCGGCATTGCCGCCGACCGCCTCGAAGCCCGCGGCTTCGGTCCAACGCGCCCCGTTGAAAACAACAACACGGAAGAGGGACGCGCCGCGAACCGCCGGGTAGAGTTCCACATCGACACGGCGCCTCCCGGCGCCGAACCGGCGCGCATTGAGCCGGGCGCCGTGACTCCGGAACCCGCGCCCGACACCACCGAGTAGGCGCACTGCACGTTTCGGCACTGCGTGACGAACCTGCTATGGCAGTGTGAACGGCCTGCCCACGCTCACGGCGGGCGATCGGAACTCTGCTATCGTCGGGCGATGATGCGCGCTTGTTCTTGGCTCTTGCTTGCGGCCTTCTTCCTCGCCTGCGGCGGCGGAGGCGGCGAGCGTTCGCTGCAGGTCAGCGTGCGAACGGACTTCGCGCCGCTCATCGACTTTTCATCCGTTCGCGTCGAGCTCGACGACGAGGCGTTCGAAACGCTGCAGGTTCGCCCCGAGCAAGACTTCATTCGCGGCGTGGCCGTCGCAAACTTCGACGAGCTACAGGCCGGAACGGTGCGCGTGCGCGCCAGCCTGATCGCGCCCTCGGGTGCGCCATTGCTCGACCGCCTCGTCGAAGCGCGCGTAAGCGGTCCAACGACGATCACCGTCACGCTCACGCGTTCTTGCTTGAACGTCGAGTGCCCCGGCGCCGGCAACCCCGCCGCCACCGAATGCGACAACGGGCGCTGCGTCGTGCCCGGCTGCTCGCCGCAGCGCCCCGAACTCTGCGACGACAGCGTGTGCCTGAGCCCCGCAGAGTGCCCGGAGGTGCTCGAATCCTGCGGCGAAGTCGCGTGCATTGGCGGGGCCTGCCTTTTCGAAACGCGCGACGGTGACGATGGCTGCGACCCGGGCGCGGTCTGCGTGCCGGGAAGCGGATGCGTGGACCAACCGATCAGCGACCTCGGCATGCCCGATATGGAAGTGCCCGATGCGGACATGGGCATCTGCGAAGAAGGCGCGCCCTGCGAGATCGAAGGCGCTGCGTGCGAGGACGGCATCACCGAATGCTCGACGGGCGAAGCCGTCTGCGTCTCCGTCGGCGTGAAGGAAGCGGGCGTGCC
>JBCCRV010000342.1:0-7743 GCA_039201085.1 Myxococcota bacterium
CGTCTTGGCTGGCGTTGATGCGCTGGGCCGTCGCTTCGATGGCGGCGTCGGGGACGGCCAACACGTACACGTCGCCCAGCTCGTAGGGGCCGCGACCGGGAACCAAGATGGCGCTGGGGAGAAAACGCCGGATGCCGACGCCCACGCGGCCGCGGCCGATGATCACGACTTGCATGACGCTCCGTAGAGGCCGTGCTTCCGCACGTAGCGCTGCACCTCGGGATGTACGAGGCCGGTGGTGGCTTCACCCCGGGCAAAGCGATCTCGAAGCTCCGTCGAGCTCACGTCCGGAAGGGCGAGGGGCGCCTGGCTGTCGTGGCCGACGCGGCCGATGATCAGCGGCGGCGCCATGGCTTCGATGTCGTTCCAGCGAAACCAGCGATGGCGTTCGGGCAGAATGTCTGCGCCGATGAGCAGCCGGTACGTCGCATCGGGGTTTCGGGACTGAAGGGCCACGAGCGTTCGGTAGGTCCGGCTTTCGCCGAGCTCTTCTTCGATGCGCGAAAGGCGCACCGCCGGTAGCCACGCGAAGGCGCGTTCGCACATGGCAAAGCGATGTTCGTAGGGTGCGAGCTCCTTGCCGAAGGCATGGCTAAAGGCCGGCACCACGAGCACTTCGTCCACGAGGCCAGAGCTCAGGGCCCACGCCGCCACGAGTCCGTGGGCGACGTGCGGCGGGTTGAAGGAGCCCCCGTAGAGAGCCACGCGTACTGTCGACTGCGAATCGGTCACGGCATCGCCCCGCGGCGCAAGGGCGAAAGCGACTTCCCGTTTCGGGAGCGCGCGTCACGCCCACCGTCGCTCTCCCACCGCGGCGTGAGCTCGTGCCTGGAAGCACGTGTCGCAGCGCGCGAGCGAGGGCGTTTTTCGGGAGCGCGCGACACTTCGACGTCCCTAACCCGCCACGGTCATGCGTGAGCTCGTGCCCTGAAGCACGTGTCGCTCCGACTCGCCGCCCGTCGAAAGATCGACCCCAACGAGCTCCAGCCGGCCCTCCGCATCGCTTTCGATCAGCCCAACGCGCCCCTTCGAAAGGGGGCCGGGCGAAAAGAAATAGCGCGGGCCAAACCGCTTGAAGAGCCAGTCCTTCGACTTTCCAAAGACGATCACCGACGCGTTGGCGATGTCTTCTTCGTCGAGCACCTTCTTGTCTTGCACCGCAAGCACGATTCGCCCGCTCAACATCTCCACGGCGCGCGAGGGCGCCGGCGGCAGCGTGCGCAAACGGGAAAGCATGCGAATCGAACGCTGACCCTGGAGGAGCGCTGCGATGTGGTCGGGCGTGCCGCGTTCAGCTACGTCGACGACCCGGTCGAGAAACGGTCGACCGTCGCCGCCGAGCTCGCTCGTCCACTCGGACACGAGCGCTTCGAGAAAACCCGCTTCGCCGAGGTACACCGCCTGGTCGACGCCGAGGTCGAGCAAGAGCGTCGCCGCAGCGCGCAGCGCCGTGCGGTCCTCACTCGGGCCGATCCAGCCAATCGAAACCTCCTCGGACATTAGCCGCGGTCAGCGCCGACGCGACGGCGCGCTTCGAAGTGTTTGTCGCCCGTCGCAAAGGCAAGAAGATCGTAGGCTTCGGGAACTTGGCGAAGCGAATCGACGCGTTCGTCCGTTTGCTGGCCCGGCGCCGCGATGCCGGCGAGACGAAGCAGCGCGGAAATCGCCTTCGGCGCGTTGCCCAAGGCGAGCAAGGCGGCACGGTCGCCGAGCTGCGCCGCCGCAAGACCAAGGCGCTGCGCATCGAAGCCAGCGGTTCCGCCCATCTCGACGACGACGGCGCCGATCGAGTCCCGCACGCGACGCGGCAAGCCGCGACCAAGTCGCTTCATCGCTTGGTCCACCGCCGAGGCGTCGATGCCCGGCGCAACGTGGTTGGGATCGTAGAGCTTGATCAGCGCAGCGAGGTAGACGCCTAGCTGCTCGGGCGACGAACGCATGGCGACGGCGAACTGGCACGAAGCCACCTTCGCGGCGCGGGCAAAGAGAAACGCACGCTCCTCACCGCTCGCCCGATCCGCCAGTTCGCGACCGAGCACGAGACCGAGGCCCCGATCGGCCACGGGGACGCACACGCGCGGCGCGCCTTCGGCGATCCAAAGCTGCACCTCCGAGTAGCCGTACCAACGGGCGATCCGCAGCGCTTCGGTCTTAAGCGCTTCGCGGCTGCGGTCCGCCTTTTCCGCCCGCCATGCGCGCGGTTCAAAGGGCAGCAGCTTCTCCAACGTCTCACCGGCCTGGCGAAACACCTCGAAGGTGGCGGGCGTGAGGAGCGCCGGCGCCAGCAGTTCGTGCAGGCCGGGATCGGACGCGCCGGCGCCCGCGCCGGAAACGCCTCCGGCAGCGTCGAGACGACCCGAGAGTGTGATGTCCGTGACGCCGGCCGCGAGCGCCGCCGACGCGACGGCGCGACCGCCGTCCGCTTGGCCACGCCAGCCCAACACCTCAACGAGTCCAGCCCAGCTTTCCGCTTCCGCAGGTTTCTCTTGAATGCGGCGACGAAAATCGTTCACCGCCCTGCCGAGGTGCATCGAGTGTGCACTCGCCGCGTTCTGCCGCTGGTAGAGGTCCGCAAGGGCACGCAGGATCGTCAAGTCGTGGGGCGTTCGGCGGCGCTGTTCATCGAGCGTTTGTTCGGCCACGCGCAGCTTGCCCGCTTCCTCGTAGGCACGACTCAAACGCACCAAGTGGGCGACCTTCGCGTCGGGGTCGATCTCGCGCTTGTGGAGCTCCTTCTGAGCGATCGTCGCTTGGCCCCACATTTCGTGGCGGAAGTAGAAGTCGGCAAGCCGCTCCAGGGCTTCAAGGTCGCTTGGCGCTAGCTTGAGCACGCGCCGGTACGCCGCTTCCGCACGGCGCGGGTCAGGCAAATGGCGATCGTAGATCGTGCCGAGCTCGAAGAAGACCCAGCGGAGCTTCTCCCGGCTTTGCTTCACGCGCGCAAAGCGTACGAGCGATTCGGCAGCGCCCTTCCAGTCTTCGTCTTCGATGCACAGGCGCGCGAGCCGCTCCAGCGCTTCGGAGCGATCGGGATCGATCTTGAGCGCTTCTTGAAGGGCCGCCTTGGCCCCGCGGCGATCGCCAAGACTTGTCTTCAGTTCGGCCTGCGTTTCATGGAGCGAAAGCAGCGTGGCTTCGTCGGCACCGGCGGCCACGCGCGACTCCGCCAGGGCCGTCAGCTTTTGCGCCTGACCGGTCGTTTGGTAGTGGGCGCGAAGTTCATCGAAGACCGAATCGTAGGTGACGTCGATCACCGCCGCGGCTTCGAGCGCAAGAATCGCCGCGTCGGTGTTTTCCGAAGCGTTCCAACAGCGCGCTTCGACCACGTGAAGACGAAGGCGGTGGCGATCGTCCGCGGCCAACTTCGCAGCGCGCCCATAGGCCGCGGCGGCAGCGCTCGCTTCGCCTGCCTCATCCAAGAGTTCGCCGCGTGCCTCGGAGAAGAGAACATGGCCCCCGTGCTCGGCAGACTCCAGGGCCCGCGCCAACTCGGCGCCGTCTGTCGCGGCGGCGCGCTGCTCGAGAAGAAACCCAGCCTGTTCCTCGCCCGAAAGCGAGGCGGCCACCACCGCCACCGCCGGCGCACGTTCGTCCGCGGGCGCGCCCGCAGCGATGAAGCGCTCGGCGAGCCATCGGCCGTCTACGCCGTGCTCGAAGAAGGCCGGCGCGCGCGAAAGGAGCACGTCGTCCGCCGCGTCGCCGCGCGCATCGCCGTCGGCCAGCACGAGCTCCACGGCCGCGCGCGCTGCTGCCGCTCCGTCGCTGCCTTCCAGATGCTCGGCAAGCGAACGTTCGATGCGCGTCAGCTCATCGTCCCGACCCTGATCCATGAAGTAGCGTTCGATGGCACGCAGCGTGGGCAAGTGACCGGGCGCTTCCTCCAAGATCGACTGCAGCGTGAGAAACGCCGACCGGGGATCGTCGCGCTCGTACAGGTCGACGGCCGCCAGCGACTCCAGGGCGGCGAGTGCCCGGTCCGTTCCAGCCGTCTCGCGAACGCGCGCAAAACGACGCTCCGCCACCCGGGCAAAGCCACCCGTGCCGAGTTCGACGCGGTCGAGGAAACGTTCCGCAAAGGGGTCGTCGGTGCCCTCGAGCGCTTCGCGCAAAAGCACGGCGGCCCGCGCCCCGTCACCGCCCTCTTCGTGCGTGAGGGCGGCGCGCAAACGTGCGAGACGAAGGACCCCGGGATGATCGGCGAAGCGTTCGACAAGGTCTTCGATCGCGCCGGCGCGCCGAACCGTATCGACCGCATCCGCTTCTGCCGTCTTCCGTCGAGCCACCGGATCCGCTTCATCGATCTCAAGGGCCCGCGCCCATGCGTCCGTCGCGCCCGTGCGGAGGGCCGACGCCGCGTGCGCCTCGGCGCCTGCACGGCCTCCGAGCACATCGCCGAGTTCTTCCAGGAAGATCGCCAGCTCCTCCCCTTCGAGGCCCTCCCCGAAGTCACCGGCAAGCAGCCACGCGGCGGGACCGCTACCCGGTGCGAGGTCGAAGGCGCGTCGTGCAGCGGCAAAGGCTTCGTCCCTTTGACCGGCCTGAAGATGGATGCGCGCGGCTACAAGGGCAGCGTACGCAGCCCGTGGTCGCTGCGCGAGATCGGACTCCTCAAGCCACGCCGCCGCCGCCCGAGTTGGATCGTCCGCGGCCACCCGTCGCGCGAGCGGACGGGTCACGGCAGGATGGCCGGGAGCGTTGTCGCGGGCCTCGGCGAGCACGTCCAAGGGCGCTTCGGAGCGTTCAGCGAGGGCGAGGAGGGCGCCCACGCGACGCTCGCCGGTCGCGCGATCGGCTTGGCGGCGAAGCTGACGACGCACAAGCTCCTCGTCGCCCTGCTCCGCTGCGTGATCGAGCAGGAGCGTGTCCGCGGCGAGCGGTGCAACGCCTTCTTCGAGCGCTTTGCGAAGTTGCTCACCTTCGATCTGACGGTCGCCGCCGAAGGCGGTCTTTGCGGCCCCCTCAATGGCTCCGCGGCCGCTCGCGTCGGCGTCCTCAATGGCGCGGGCCAAGCGTTGACCATCGCCCGCGCGACGCGCGATGACTTCGCGAACCACCTGAACCGCCTGAAGACCTCCATCCGCAAGATGCGCGTCACGAAGGGCCTCGTCGGCGCTGTCGAGGTCTCCGCGTTCGGCACGGGCCTGCGCAAGGTCGACCAAGGCAAGGGCGCGCGCGGTACCGCCGGTCGCCGCCGCAAGCCGTTCCAGGTTCGCCTCGCGCGCTTCGCGCTCCTCGCGCCGCTGCGCAACGCGCGCCGCCGTACGGAAGAAGGACGTACGCGTGCCTTCGCGCGCGGGGGACTCCGGCGCCGCCGCTGCCAAACCGGCAAGCATCGACGCGCGCTCGGTGAGTTCACCGAGCAGCGGGTCCTGCAACCGTTCGGCGAAGTCATGGAGGGACGATGGCTCAGGCTTTAGCCGCAGCGCGGCAAGTGTTCCGGCTGTCGGAACCGCATCGTCCAATGTTTCACCACGACGCTCGAGCGCGCGAAGGGCCAAGGACGCCGCCACTTCGGCGCCCTTTGGGTCGCCCCAACTCTGCGCGACCTTGGCAAGGGACGCGGTCGTCTCTTCGTTTCGCCGGTCGGCGTTGAAGGTGACCGCTCGAACGAGCTCGGCCACCACGCCTTCGCCAGCGGACTCCGCCGCGTCGACCGCGCCGCTGGTATCGTTCAGCTGACTGAGGCGCACTTCCGCCAAGAGGCGTGCCGCGACCCTGCGGTCGTTCGGAGAGAGGGGCAACGAAAGTTCGTCCCGGAGAAACGACTCAACCTCGCTCCAGTCGCCGCGGGACATCGCGTCTCGACGCAAAGTGCGAAGCGCAAGCAGGTCCGCGGGATCGGCTTCGTGCGCTGCGCGCGTGAGCTCGCGGGCCTGCTCCACTTGGCCGAGCTGCATTTCGATCTCGGCGGCGGAGAGAAGGAGACCGGCGCGTACCGCGCCGTCCTCTGCATGGTCCGCGAGGCGCTGAAGCAGCGTCACACGTGCGCGCTGAGCGTCCGTACTGTGACCGACAAAACGGTAGTCTTCCTTGCGTGGCTTGCGTCGAGTGACGCTTCGCTGGGCTGCGGCGGCACCGCGATCGACAGCCAATCCGTCGTCCACCGGATCGTCGAAGGGATTGTTGTCCGGGACAACCGCGTCGTCGTCGCCAAACGCCAGCGACCGCTCGTCGTCGTCGCCAAAGGCGAGCTCGGGCTCGTCGTCGTCACCAAAGGCAAGCTCGGGCTCGTCGTCGTCGCCAAAGGCGAGCTCGGGCTCGTCGTCGTCACCAAAGGCGAGCTCGGGCTCGTCGTCGTCACCAAAGGCGAGCTCGGGCTCGTCGTCGTCGCCAAACGCGAGAGACGGCTCTTCCGCCTCACCAAATGCGAGCTCCGGCTCGTCGGGGTCGCCAAACGCAAGTTCTGGCCCGTCGTCGTCACCAAATGCGAGTTCTGGCCCGTCGTCGTCGCCAAACGCAAGTTCCGACTCGTTGCTCGAAGCCGTGGGCACGGAAACCGTCGCCTGCTCCGAAGACTCAGAGGGCACGAGGGCGTCGACGGAGATCTCCACGCTCCTAGCCGGCGCATCTGCAAAGATGGGATCGTCGGCAAAGTCCAGCGCAAGGTCGACATCGACCTCCGGCTGCGATGGCTCCGACTTGGCCGGCGCCGCATGGCTCGCCCGTGCGGCCAGGGCACGCGTCAGCTCGGCGGTCGCCACCACGGTGGCTTCGTCCTCCGAATCGTCGTCGTCGTACGTGATCAAGCCTCCATCGACACCGTCGGTGTCATCAAGGCCGGTTGAGCCTGACTTCGACGAGAGCCCGAAGGCGGCCTCAAGCTCCGCATCCAATCCAGCGTCTCCGGTCGGCGACGCCAGCGAGGCGGATGCAGGACTCGCCGAAGCCGGCGGCACGCTCTCCCCTGGTGCGTTGGGCGAAACGCCACTCGGCTCCGGCGCCGATGGCGCGCGCGGCGATGAGGGGGCAGGCGCCGGCGCGGGCGCGTCAAACGCCCGTTTCGGCCCCCGCGCCACGGTTGGCGCCGCCGTCTTCGCTGCCGCTGGCGCCGCCGTCTTCGCTGCCGCAGGCGCCGCCGTCTTCGTTACCGCGGGCGAGGCCGCCTTGGCTGCCGCAGGCGAGGCCGTCTTCACTGCCGCAGGCGCCGCGGTCTTCGAAAGGGGCGCTGGCACCTTCGGCGCCGGGACCTTGCGCGCTGGCACCCTCGGCGCTGGAACCTTGCGCGCCGGCACCTTCGGCGCCGGGACCGCGCGCTTCGGAGCGCGCGGCGCGACAAGCTTTTCGCTGGATGACTTCGCACCGCCAAAAGCCGTCACGGCGGGCTTGGCCCGCGCGCCCTCGGCGGGGCGGGGCACCTTCGATGGCTGCGTGACCGGCGGCGGAACGGTACGAATCGCACCTGCCTTCAGCGGCGGCGGCGCAATGGCGTCGGAGCGTGAAGGTCGGCGCTCGCCTCCCATCGGGATCGGTGGCGTCGAGCCCTGAACGACCGTCACGGCGTCGTTCGGCGACGGTCCTGATTCGAGCTCGTCCTCGCTCAGCGTGTCATCGCCGAGGTCAAAGAGCAGCGCGTCCACGTCACCGTCGACGTTCCCCGTGGGCGCGGTCGGGGCGCCAACTTCACCAAAGAGGCCTTCAAGATCCACTTCGCCACCGAGCGAGCCGAGAAGTCCCTGTGGAAGCGGCGCGACGCGCGTCGACACGTCCTCGTCGCCTTCATCGAAGAGCGGATACTCGGACGCC
>JBCCRV010000343.1:0-7742 GCA_039201085.1 Myxococcota bacterium
ACACCTGGGCCACCGTCGGCAGCTGCGCCCAAATCGGCTCGGACGTGCACTTGAGCGGCGGCGTCGGAATCGGCGGTGTGCTCGAACCGGCCGGAGCCCGGCCCGTGATCATTGAGGACGGCGCCTTTCTGGGAAGCCGCGCCATCGTCGTCGAAGGCGTACGCGTCGGGGCCGAAGCGGTCCTTGGCGCAGGCGTCGTGCTCACCGCGTCCACCACGATCGTCGACGTGACGAAGGACGAAGCCGTGACCACAAAGGGCTACGTGCCGCCGCGCTCGATCGTCATTCCGGGAACGCGCGCGAAGCGCTTTCCCGCCGGCGAGTATCAGGTGCCGTGTGCGCTTATCATCGGCGAGCGTTCGGCCAGCACGGACCGCAAAACCTCCCTCGAGTCGGCGCTGCGGGACTTCGATGTCAGCGTCTAGCCGCTGGCTCACGCTTCTCGCATTTGCGGGCGCTGGCGTGTTGGACGCGGGCTGCGCGCTCGTGCCCCTCGAGGGCGTCGGCCAGGGCCGCGCGCCCGACCCGCTTCCGCCGCGCGTGAGCGTGGCCGAGGTAAACATCGGCGCGCTTCCGACCGAGCGTCAAATCGCCCAGTACGTGTGCATGCGTCGCGTGCCGGCGCCGGCGAACCAACTGGTGTGTCGGGCGTTTGGACGGCCGCTGCAGGAAAACGACCTGCGCTTCGCCTTTGACGTCGAGCTCGAGTTTGAAAACCCCAACTCGATTCCCCTGCCGGTTGTTCAGGCGCTGGTGGCCTTCTCGGCCTTTCCCGGCACGGCGGAGCAGAACTTGGGCGCGCTTTGCTTGAGCTTTTGTGAAAACCCTTCGTCTTGTCCGCAGGATGCAGAGAGCGCCTGCCGTTCGGACGATCCGCAGATCCGCGACGCCGAGACCTTTGCTGCCGCCGCCGCGAACTTCCTTGTGCGCGCTGCGATCGGCGAAGCCTCCCTGGAGGACCTGCGCATTCAAACGGTCGAGCCCGGCGCGACGGCCCGCCTCGTCATGCGGCTCGAGCTTCAGCCCTTTCAGATGCTTCAGCTCATCGAGCGCGTCTTCACGGACGCCCTCTCGGGCCTCGAGCAAGGCCGGATCCCGGAAATCGCGATCCCCTATTCGATCGAAGGGAGCGCCTGGGTTCGGGTGGAGAACTTCGGGCGCTTCGCCGTCAACTTCGGTCCCGCCGAAGGCACCTGGGATCTGATCGAACAGCTTCGCTAGTCTGTTTCAATGCAGTAGAAGCGCAGGCCCGAGGTCGAACAACGGCGGCCCAAGTCGCCACGGCGCCAAAACGTGTCTCCGCCCGGGGCCGCGGGAACGCCAGAGTGTCCGCGGATCTCCCGGTCCGTGCTCGTCCAATCGCTGCAGGTCTCGTTCCCCGGCGCGTCGATGCGCGGGCTGCCCGTCCAAGCGGCGTAGCCTTCCGAAGGGTAGGCGCCGTCGCCCTGCTGCCATACGCCCGTCCGCCAGCGTCCTTCCACGAGCTCGACGCCCGTTCCAACGACGATGCCGTCCGGTCGGACGTAGGTAGCGGATCGATTCACGATATCGGCGGCCACCGTCCCCGTCCTTGCAACGAGCGGTAGAACCGAACCCGCGCCGGCGGGTTTGCTCGCCTCGCACGCTTCCTCCGGCGACTCGTACTCTTCGAAGCCGGCGTTTGTCACGTACATCGCTCGTCCGGGATGTCTTGGTGGAATGAGTTCGCGACGCTTTCGCGTTTCCACGCAGTAGATCGGCCAGCGAATGGAGCAGCTTGCGCCGATGCCTAGGGTCCAAAGGCGCGGGCCGGCGTCCGCGCGTCCGGCGCCGGCGCCAAAGCGGGTGCTGTCCCAGTTACGGCAGGTGTTGACGCTCACGCTTCCGTCGCCCTGACTTCCCGTGACCACAATCGTTTCCGGATCGAGCCGTTCGCCGTACTCGTTGAACTCGACGCCGCGCATCACTTCGCCGGCGAGCAGGTCGTCCGCAAAGGCGCGCCCATCCATGCGCACAAAGCCGCGGGCGTCCCCCAATCGTTCGGAAACGGGACTGTCGCGACTGCTGAACCAAGCGATGAAGGCGTCTTGCTCAGGCCCATTGATGCCCGCCGCCGTTGCGAGCCGGTTGCACTCCGCGTCGTACGCCTCCGGCGAGCCGAGCAGCATCGAGAGGCTCTCGGAGCTGACAAAGACGCGGTTGTAGTCGTTCGGGTCCATGCCGATACCCGAGAGCTCGGCGCGGGCTACGCCCGTGCCGCTCCGCACCTCGAGCGTTGCCGTGCGAGTGCCGCCTGCGCGCGGCGCAAAGGCCACAGTGAGCGCGCACGAGGCGGAAGGCTCGAGGGTGCGGCACTCGTTTGCCTCGATGACATAGTCCGCCGCACCTTCGCCCGTGAGCTCCGCGCGCAGGTCGGGCGCGACGGACTCGCCCACGTTCATGACCATGAACGTTTGCGCCTCGCGCGCGTACCCGACCCACTGCTCCGCAAAGCGCGCCGCCGTGGGGTCGATGATGAGCTCCGTGACAACATCGCTTCCATCGGCAGTGGCATCCGGCATCGAACGATCGATGCTGGTGTCGCTTGGAGCATCGATGCTGGTGTCGCTTGGAGCATCGTTCCTATCCGGCATCGAACGGTCGGGAAGTGCCTGGTCTTCCACGATGGGCCCACCCGCGTCCGCGGGCGGACCGAACGAGCTGCTGCACGCCGCTAGAACTGCCGCTACTCCAAGTGCTCGCACCGTTTCATTGCAGCGGTCGCGGCCGATAGCGTCAACGTTGGCTACCCGAGACGAACCCCAAGGCCCAACGGTCCGAGCGCGCACCGATCTGCGAGGGCTTGGCACACAGCGCACCTCGCCGGCTGGCACGCCGTGCTAGCATTCTGTCGATGAACCGCCGTCGCCTCGTTGCGCTCGCAGTCACGGGGTTCCTGGGCTGCACGGGCGATTTCGAAGTCGCGGATACGCCCGATCAGGGACTTCGCGACCAAGCCGAAGACCGCGCGGACGCCGACGAAACCGGCGCGGATGAAGGCATGCCCGACGAACGAGTGGCCGACCAGCGCATCGTGGACATGGCCCCGAGTGAGACCGGGGTGGATCGTGGCGTTAGCGACGCGGCCGCCGACGTGGCGCTGGATCTCGAAGTCGCGCCTTGTGGGGTGGACGAGCGCGTCGCGATGAATCGATGCGTTCCCTGCACCGGCGGCGAAGGGCGCCGCGCCGGCGATGACCCGCGTGGTCCCGATACGATGTGCGAGCCGGACGCGTGCACCGAACCCTTTGGCATTAGCTGCACGCGCTTTGAGACCGCGTACATGAAGGGCGACACGCTCACCGAAAGCGCGTTCTTCGGAACCGCCGTCGCGCTCGATGGCGACACGCTCGTGGTTGGGGCTCCGGGCGAAGGTTGGGGCGGTCGCGGCGTGAACGCCGAGCAAAGCGGAAGCGCGCCGAACTCGGGTGCCGTCTACGTGTTTCGCCGCACCGTCGAAGGCTGGCAGCAAGAGGCCTACATCAAAGCGGACAACGCCGACGAAAACGACTTCTTCGGTTTTGCGATCGCGCTCGACGGCGATACGCTAGTCGTCGGAGCGCCCTACGAATCCGGCCGGTTTACGTTCGACCCGGACAACAACGAAGACCCCGCGGCCGGCGCCGCCTACATCTACGAGCGCCGAAGTTCGCCCGATGGCCCACGCTGGCAGCAGGACGCGTACCTCAAGAGTTCATTGCCGGTCGACGGGTTCTTTCATGGGTGGGACGTCGACATCTCCGGCGACACCGTAGTTGTGGGGACGCCAGGCAGTTCGAGACGTGCGGGCCGCGGCAGCGGCGACGTGGCAGTTTTTGAGCGCGTCGGAGCAGACTGGGTGCGCGGCCCCGAACTCACCGCCGACAACGGCGATATTCGCGACAGCTTCGGCCTGAGCGTATCGCTGGACGGCGACACGCTGGTCGTTGGCGCCCCTCTGGAGGACGGACCGGGAAATCTCGTCCCCAACTCCGGCGCCGTGTACGTATTTGAGCGCGCGGATGGCGACTGGATTCAGCGCACGTACCTTCGCGCAGCGAATGCCGAGGCGGAGGACGAGTTTGGCAACACCGTAGCGCTCGACGGCGACACGTTCGTCGCCGGCGCCTTTGGCGAGGATAGCGCCGGCGCACCGGGCGATAACTCGGCCTTCGATTCGGGCGCGGCCTACGTATTCGTGCGTTCTGGTGCCGCCTGGCGGCAAGACGCCTACCTGAAGCCCGCCGTCGTGCGCAGGGGCGACGCGTTTGGAGCGGCACTTGCCATCGACGGAAGCACGATCGTGATTGGCGCGCGTTTAGAAGATGGCTCATCGCCGGGCGTGAACACTCCGGACGACAACGGTACGGTCGATGTTGGCGCCGTTTATGTCTTCCGGCGGGCGGGCGCCATGTGGCCACAGCAGGCCTACATTCACGCGTCCAACGTCGGCGCGAGCGACTGGTTTGGTCGCTCCTTGGGGCTGTCCGGTCCAATGCTTGTCGTTGGCGCGCCCCAGGAAGACAGCGGTGCAGTGGGCATCGGAGGAGCCGACGACGACCTGCGGCGCGACAGCGGAGCCGCCTACCTCAGGCGCATCGCGCCCTAGCAGGCCGTTGAGGAACGCTCTTCTCGGCTTGCCCCGTGCCCGTGCCCGTGCGTGCTCAGGAGCTGCGACCGTGGGAGCTGCCTCGCGCTTTTCTCATGGGCAAACGGCTCGAAAAGCGCGCGGTTTGGCTGGTTGAGGAACGGCGCATTGCCGCCCGCTGAGTTCACGCTCACCCTTTGGCCGTGGTTGACCTCGCACCGCCGACCCATCCGATCGAGCGCCTTCCGGAAGAGTGGGCCGATGTGCTGCGCGCGTGGGGCCAGCCGGCCTTTCGCGGCAAGCAGGTGTTTCAGTGGATACACGGCCGCGGCGTCTTCGATCCGGATGCGATGACGAACCTGCCGAAGGCGATTCGCGCGCGCCTGCGCGACGAGCTGGGCGAGTTGCCCATGAAAGCCGCGGACCTTCGGCGCGCGCCGGACCACACGCGCAAGGCGCTCGTGCGCTTGCACGACGGCCTCGACGTCGAAACGGTGATCATCCCGCAGCTGCAGCAGCCGGACGAATACGCCACCGTCGAAGCGAGCGACTTCATCAGCGACGACGGCCTCGTGCCTTCAAACGTGGTGACGCAGTGCATCTCCAGTCAGGTTGGCTGCGCGATGGGGTGCGTCTTCTGCGCCAGCGGAGTGGCGGGTCTTCAGCGTCATCTGAGCGCGGCGGAAATCGTGGGCCAGCTGCTCCTCGGACGCAGCCTGCTCGAAGGCGACGAGTTCCTTCGCAACGTCGTGCTGATGGGCATGGGCGAGCCCCTGCACAACTACGACGCCATCGCCCGCGCGCTCGTGCTCATGACGCATCCAGACGGCCTCGGCCTTTCAACGCGCCGCGTGACCCTTTCGACGTCCGGTCTCGTGCCCCAAATTGATCGGCTCGGCCGCGAGTTCGGCGGAAAGGTGGCCCTGGCGATTTCGCTGCATGCGGTCACGGACGAACGGCGCAGCGCGATCATGCCGATCAATCGCAAGTACCCGCTGGGCGAGCTCGTCGCCTGCCTGAAGCGCTACCCGCTTCCCAAGCGTCGGCGCATCACCCTTGAATACACGCTTATTCGCGGCGTCAACGACGACCCGGGCGACGCTGAGACGCTCGCGCAGCTCATGCGCGGCGTGCCCGTGAAGGTGAACGTGATTCCGATGAACCCGATTGCAGAGAGCGATCTGACGGCGCCCGAATGGGACGGCGTCGAGCGATTTTGCGCGCGCCTGCGACGCAGCGGCCTGACGGCCACGGTCCGACGTGAACGCGGCGGCGGCATGGACGCCGCCTGCGGCCAGCTTGCGCTCTACGGCGACGACGGCCAGCGCGTGGAGCGTCGCCGCCGGCTGCCGGTGCGCTGACGTGATCCGCTTTCTCACCCCCGTGCTCGTTTGCGCGTTCATCGGTGCGCTGCTGCTGTTGGGTCCTCGCGTGAGCAAGGCCGGTGCCCAGGCGGCGATTCGCGTCGCCGACGCGAGCGATTCGCCGCCTCGCATCGATGGCGCCCTCCGCGATTGGCGCGGGGTACGTCGCGTCCAGCTCGGCGAGGGCGACGATGCGTCGGCGCGCGTCGCGCTCGCCTACGACGAAAATGGACTCTTTGTCGGCGCGACGATTTCCGATGAGCGGCTCGTTCGAACGGGTCGGCCGAGTGCAAACCAGGATGCGCTCGTCCTTCATTTGGCCGAGCCCCAAGGACGGCGCTTTCAAACGCGAGAGTTTTGGTTTTTCCCCGGCGTCTCCGGCCAGCAGGCCGTGGCCGCGGAGCGCCGCGGTCGCCGCTTTCGAATCGTGGAAGGCGCGCGCGTCGTCGAGCGCAACCTTCGCGGCGGCTATGCGATCGAGGCCCACCTTCCGATCGGGGAGCGATGGCGCCGTGGTCGGCTCGCGCTGCGCTTTGTCGATGTCGACCAGGAAGCCCGAGCGTCCGTGGAAAGCGAAGTGACGACGGAAGACGTCGACCTGCGCCGCCCGGAAACCTGGCCGCGCGTCGGTGGCCAGGCGGCGGGTCCCCTGGCCCGTTTCTTGGCGGCGCAAAACATGGCGGGCCTCGAAGCCAGCCGAACGGTGCGCGCGGATGTGGCGGGTGATGACGCGCCGGAGTCCGTCGCGCTCGTCGGTCGCTTCGTCGTCGTCTATGGACGCGCGTACCGCGGCGGAGAGGGCTACGACTTTCTCGCCTTGCCCGTGGAACGCTCCGGCGACGTGCTTGCCCTGGACCTTCGGGACCTCACTGGCAACGGCAAGGCGGAACTGATCGTCGAATACCGGCAGCGCAACGCCGCCGGCACGCGTGAGATCTGGCGCGTCTTTCGCTTTAGCGGCGAGTCGGTGGATCCGCTCTTCGCGATTGAAAAGGCCAAGGAGTCCGGCGACGGTCGCGTGGAAAGTCAGCTTCGCGTGATCCCGGGAAGGCCGCCCCGCATCGAGGTACGCGCTCGACCTTCACGCGCCGATCCCGCCGACTTTCGCGAGGCGGGCGCGAGCGACGCGGTGCCGATTTTGGTTCCGTGGGGTCCGGTGGCATCGCGCACCTACCAATGGGATGGCCGAACGTTCGCGGTGCAGCGTGAGCGCGCAAACCGTTCGTATCGAGCGCCCGCTCCGGAAGCGCCGCACGTGGCGGGCGCTGCGGCAACCGAGCAGACGCGACCCGCGGCCGCCCCGACCCTTCGCGACATGATGCGCGCGGCGCGTGATGCCGCCGGTCTACGCGGGCGTCCCACCTTCACCGAAGACGCGAACCTCGCGGGTGGGCCTGAGCTCGAACGCGCAGCGATTTTTGGAAGCACGCTGATCGCCGTCGGTCCGGGCATTCGCGGCGGCCAAGGGTATGTGCAGGTCGCTCTTGCCCCGGAAGGCCGCAGCGTCGAGGTTCGCCGCTTTCGCGCCACGGACCTCACGGGCGACGGACGTGCCGAACTGCTCCTCGAAGTGCGCGAAGGCGGTGAGTTCGAACGCGACGTGCTCGTAGTCCAGCGCTTCGTGGCGGGCGGCTCCTTCAGCCGCGCCCTTCAGCGAACGATCGGCGTCCGCCAAGGTCAGCTGCGCCTGCGAAACGAGGTGCGCACGCGCGGCGGCCGCTTGGTGATCGCGCCCGGCGAAGCCCGCGGCTGGAACGGATCGAGCTGGCCCTTCGCGCGGGACGCAGCAGGCC
>JBCCRV010000344.1:0-7699 GCA_039201085.1 Myxococcota bacterium
AAGTACGCGAAGCCTTGGAAAGTTTGCGATATTCGCAATACCGGGATCTCTTTTTCATTGAAACATGTTGGGCCACTCGTATTGAAGATATGCGACGGGCTTTAGTAAAGCTAAAGCCACCCGCAGAGATGCGCCGCCGCCCGCGCGCGAGCACCGAATCGATCACGCGCCCCCGCATCATTGGCAATACCCGCCCCGAGATGCCGCGCGCCGCGCGCGAGCAAGGCATTCAAGGCGTCGTCATTCTCATGCTCGAGATCGACGAGAACGGCCGGCTCCGCCGCTACAACATCGTTCGCGGACCGGCGGTTTTTCACGATGCCGTTCGCACCTGGATTCGCCAGGCGCGCTTCACGCCCGCGCGCATGGCCGACGGCACGGCCATTCCGTACCGCATTCAAATGCCCGTTCCCTTTCGCCTTCGAAACCTCTGATCGCCGCTTCACCGACAAGCCGCGCTGACCGACCGCCCCACCAAGGACCGCCCGATGAACCTCGACCCGATTCACCTTTTCGCTGAAATGCCGGCCGCCGTGCGCGCCGTTGTCATCGTGCTGCTCGTGCAGGCGGCCCTCAGCCTTTCGGTGGTCATCGACCGTTACCTGCTGCTCTTTCGCTCGCACCGCCGTAGCGCGGTCTTCGCGCAGGAGGTCACACCGAAGCTCGACGCAGGCGACTACGAAGGCGCCCTTGCGGTGGCTTCGAAGACGCACGGCAGTCACCTCGCGTCCTACATGTACACGGGCATTCAAACCTTCTTGCAGCGCCGCGCCGAAGGAAAGTCGATCGAAAAGGCCGTGCACCTGACGGAGCGCGCCCTCGATCGTCAGGGCGAGCAGGTCAGCGCCAGCCTGAACCGCGGCATGAACGTGCTTGCATCCACCGGCTCGACGGCGCCCTTCGTGGGCCTGCTCGGCACCGTTCTCGGCATCTTGTTCGCCTTCAAGCAGATCGCCGAAACGGGCTCCGGCGGCATCGCCACGATCGGCGGCGCCATCGGTGAAGCGCTCGTCGTCACGGGCCTGGGCCTCGTGGTGGCCATTCCCGTCGTGCTCGTCTTCAACGCGCTCTCGAACAAGATCGGCCTCTACGAAGCGGGCCTTTCCAGCAGCGCCGGCGAGCTCGTCGATCGGCTCGAATCGGACGCGGAGTAGCCGCCGTGGGCCTGAGCAAGAACAGCCAGGGCGGCCGGCCGCGGCCGGCGATGAACGTCACGCCCCTCGTGGACATCGTGCTCGTGCTGCTCATCATCTTCATGGTCGTGCTGCCCAACCAGGAAAAGGGCGCCGCCGTGGAGGTGCCCACGCTCGACCACGCGGAAGAAGACCCCGACGGCCCCGAGCCCTTTTCGCTCAGCATCGATCGCAACGGCCGGGTCTTCTTTGAAAGCACGGCCCTCGCCGAAGGCGAAGACGCTCGCCTCGTCTCGCTCATGAACGAAGCGCACGGCGCCGACCCGGAGCGAAAGCTCATGCTGCGCGCCGACGGCCGCGTCAGCTACGGACGCATTCGCTCGCTCTTTGGCGCGGCGCAGGAGGTGGGCTTTCCCGGCGTGATGATGCGCGTCAGCGGCAACCCCGATCGGCCGACGGGCGGCGAGGGCTAAGCCATGGGCATGGATCTCGGCACGAAGCCGACGAAGAAGGGGCGCCATACGCCCGAGATGAACGTCACGCCCCTCGTCGACGTCGTGCTCGTGCTGCTGATCATCTTCATGGTCATCACGCCAGCCCTCTCGAAGCAGATCTGGCTGCACATTCCCAACGACCCGGAAGACCTGCCCGCGGCCGCCGTCGACCCGAACCAGCCGCTCGTCGTGAGCGTCAACGACGAGGGCCGCATTCGCATCAACCGCGACGTCGTCAGCGACGAACGCTTTCCCGAGCGACTCACCCGTGTGCTGGCGGCGCGCGGCGAACGAAAGATCTTCTTTGACGCGCACGAAGACGTGCCCTTTGAGCGCGCCGCCGAGGCCCTGGATCTCGCGCGCGAAGGCGGCGCACGAACCATCGCCGTCATGACCACGGCCCTGCCTTCCGGAGGCTAGATCCCATGAATTCCTTCGCGCCGAACGCCGCTGCGCCGAACGACTCCGCGCCGAATGCCGCTGCGCCGAATGCCGCTGCGCCGAATGCCGCTGCGCCGAACGACTCCGCGCCGAACGACTCCGCGCCGAATGCCTCTGCGCCGAATGCCTCTGCGCCGAACGTCTCCGCGCCGAATGCCGCTGCGCCGAATGGCACGCCGCGGCTCGCTCGCCCGTCGAAGACGAGGTCTGCGATGCCGGCCCTCGCATGGGCGCTGTGCGCCAGCGTATTCGTGGCGACGGGTGCGCTCGCACAGGAAGAAGGCCCCATCGAGGGCCCGCTCGAAGGTCCCATTGAGGGCCCGATCGAGGGGCCCCTGGAAGGTCCCATCGAAGGTCCGCTCGAGGGTCCGATCGAAGGTCCCCTTGAGGGTCCGGCTCAGGGCGGCGCCGAAGCCGGCCCAACGACCCTCGCCGCCGGCGATACGGGCCTGCGCGGCGTTGTCACGGACGGCGAAAGCGACGACGCGCCGATGGCGGCGGTGATGATCGAAGTCGTCGAAGCGGCGCGTACAACCATGAGCGACGGCCAAGGCCGCTACGCCATCGCGCTGCCCCCCGGCGCCTACACGCTGCGCATCTTCACCGACTTCTACCTGCCCGTCCGCCTCGAAGGCGTGGACGTTCGCGAAGGCGAGATCACGGAAATCCCGCCCACGTCCCTCGAGCTCGACGAGGGCGCAATGATGGACGCCGTCGTCGTCACCGGACGCGCCGACACCAACTCGGCGGCCACCCAGCTTCAGGTGCGGCGCCAAGCCGCCGGCGTGCAGGACGCCGTGAGCGCCGACGAGATCAGCCGCAGCGGCGACAGCTCCGCCGGTAGCGCCGCGCGCCGCGTCGTCGCCACCACGATCGTAGGCGGCCAGTACCTCTACGTACGCGGCCTCGGCGGCCGCTACACGAACGTGCTTCTCAACGGCGCGACCCTGCCCCAGCTCGACACGAACCTTTCCGGCGTGCAGCTCGATCTCTTTCCTTCCTTCGCGCTCGCCAGCATCAGCATTCGCAAGAGCTACACGCCCGACCTTCCCGGCGCCTTCGGCGGCGGCACGGCGCTCCTGACGACGCGCGAGTTCCCCGAAGAGTTCGAGGTCAACGCCAGCATCGGCCTTTCCTACAACAGCGAAACCACCTTTCGCCGGGGCCAGGTCCACCGCGGCGGCCGCTTCGACCTCATCGGCTTTGACGACGGCACGCGCGCCCTGCCGAGCGAAGTGTCCAACGTGGCGCTCCGGCGCGACGCGATCCCCGACACGGACGAGCGACGCGCCGCCGAGCGCTCCTTCGACGACCGCCTGGAGGTGCAAGAACAGCGGGTGGGCCTCGGACCGATCGACAAGCTATCGCTCCGCATCGGAAACCGCTTCGACCTCGGCTCGAACGTCGACCTCGGCGTCGCCTTTGCCGCCGGCTGGAGCCTCGATCGTCAGCGCCTTCGCGAACGGCTCCGTTCCGGCACCTTCGTCGATGACCAAGTCGAAGAGCGCGACAACCTCGAGCGCGAAAGCTTCGAGCTCACGGGCCGACTCGCCGCCATGGGCACGGCCAGCCTGCTCTTTGGCGACGACCACGAGCTCAACTTCACCAGCCTCTTCAACCAGATCGGCGAGGACTACACGGGATCGGCCAACGGCTTCCTCAACGAGCTCGACGGCCAGTCCTTTCGCCAGCGCCAGTCCTTCATCGAACGGCAGCTTTGGTTCAACCAGCTTCGCGGCCGCCACTACATGAACAACGCGCGCATCACCTGGCAGGCGTACACGACGGGCTACTCGCGCGACCAGCCAGACACGCGCGACTTTCGCTACGCACCGGACGAGGATCCGGAAACGCCGTGGCCCGAAGGCCCCTACCCGGAAGGCGTCAGCTACAACTGGGTCGACCGCCAGCCCGTCAGCGGCCAGCGTCTCTTCATTGGAACGACGGGCCGCGATTTCGGCGCCTCCGCCACCCTCGACTACGACGTGCGCCAGCTCGGCCGCTACAAGTTTCAGCTCGGCCTCGCCGCACACCGTACGGAGCAGGACCTGCGCATTCGCCGCTTCGACTACGGACGCACGAGCCGCCCGTCGGATACGCAGCTCTTTCGCCAGCCGCCGGAGTTGCTCTTCGCGAACGAGAATGCCGGCGACCTCTGGGTGATCCGCGAAATCACGACCCCCGACGACAGCTACGAGGCGCAGGAAAACCTCTTCGGCGCCTTTGCGTCCATGCAGCTCGAGGTCACCGAATGGCTTCGCCTCTTTGCCGGCGCCCGCGTCGAAGCGTTTCGTCAGCAGGTCTCGCCGATCGGACTCTTCGCCGAGGAAGACGCCGTCGTCGACCAAGAGGACTTGGTCTTTCGCACGGACGTCGACGTGCTGCCGGCGGCCACCGCCGTCTTCACGCTCACGGACGACATGTACGTGCGCGGCGGCTACAGCGTCACCGTGGCCCGGCCGCGCGCCCGCGAGCTTTCCGGCGCCGTCTTTCCGGACTTCATCAACAACCGCACGCTCTTTGGCGACCCGAGCGTGCGGCGCACGCGCATTCAAAACGTGGACCTTCGCTGGGAGTGGTTTCCCGCGCCGACGGACGTCATCGCCGTGAGTGCCTTCGCCAAGTTCTTCGATCAGCCGATCGAGCTGACGATCCTCGACAGCAACCGCACCGTGTCCTTTCGAAACGTCGAGAGCGCCCGCAACCTCGGCCTCGAGTTCGAGTTTCGCGCCGGCCTCGGCCATCTTACGGACGCCCTCGAGGACTTTCGCTTTGGCGCAAACCTCACGCTCGTGTCCTCCCGCGCCACGCTCACGGAAGAACAGGCCCTCGTCGCCTTCAGCGACTCCCGCCCCCTCGCCTACCAATCACCCTGGGTCGTGAACGCCAACTTCGGCTACGAACCGCAAGACTCGCCCCTCTCCGCCTACGTCTTCTACAACGTCGCCGGCCGCTACCTCTTCGAGGCCGGCTCGCAGCTGCCCGACACGTACCTCGAGCCCTTTCACAGCCTCGACGTGCTGCTTCGCTGGAACGTCTCCGACGACGTCGCCCTGTCCTTTCGCGCCAAGAACCTGCTGCACGACCGGCAGGACTACACGCAGGGCGATCTTGTGATCCGCACCTTTCGCCCCGGCGTCGACGCCAGCCTCAGCCTCAGCTGGACCCATTAGCTCGACGGCATGCGCACACCCAAGGACTTCGCCAGCCTCAGCCTCAGCTGGACGTACTAGCTCGATGGCGCGCACACCACCGGACAAGGACTTCGCCAGCCCGTCCGTCGACGCACTACTCGGAAGCGCGAAGGTCGCGGCCGTCGCGCACCGCCTTCACCTTCGACGCGAAGCTCCGCAGATCACCGTCGACGTCGTAGGTTTTGAGTTCGGTGGGTGAACTCGCAAAGGAGATCGGGTGCTGGTCCTGGTCGTGCACAAACCACGTCACGGTGGCCGTGCCCCCGCAGTGCACCATCGCGCCATCCGACCCGGCGACGAAGAGCAGCGGCGCATGCAGGTCGCCCGTCACGTTGGCGTGGCTGTAGGCGTCAATGCCGACGCCCTGCGCTCGCAACGAGCCGTGAACGGCGAGGCAATAGTTCAGCCCGCCCTTCATCGCCCCAACCCAAAGAGGTCCGTCCACCACCAGGTCCCCTTCGATGATAAACGCAAGCTGCAAGCCGTCGTGTTTTTGCAAGCCGGCGCTGAGCGCTTCAAACGCCGTCAGCTGCTCGTCGAAGAAGCGCTGCAGCGCCTCCGTATCGGCGAGGGCAAGGTCGCCTTCGTGCACCAGGCCTCCAAAGAAATAGGCGGTGTCCAAGATGAGTTCACCGGCCAACCCGCCGCCAAGATATTCCTCCGTGACCTCGGTCAGCTCGCGCGTCGTTTGCATCGCCCAACTCTACCAAACACGGCGATCGAGACGGCGGGATCCGCCGACGAACCACTAGTTGAGGACGCGGACTACTGGGGTTTGTTGTAGTCACTGCCGACGAAAGATGGAACTCGGACCGTGCCTGCGTGGGGTCCACGCTCCCCAGCCGCTCGGTTCGCCCTCGCACCACAGACGCTGTCACGGCCTTGTCACGGTCGTGACGCAGTCCCGCGGCTTGGGGTCCGCACAACGCTCCCAACCCCACCCGTTGGGTGCGGTGAAAGGAAACAGCCATGACTTCGATGAAGCGAATGATGACAGTCGCGATCGCGGCGGCGCTCTTCACCGGCTGCGGTGACGACGACGGCGGCGGCACGACGGATATGATGACCGGTACGGACATGAACACGGGCGCCGAAACGGGCACGCCTGAAACGGGCACACCTGAAACGGGCCTTCCCCCCGAGTGCCCGAACCCGGACGAAGATGAGATGGGCTGCGCGCCCAACACGGACGTGCCGACCTACGGCACGGAGGAGCCCGGCGTGGGCGCGACGATCGTTGCGGTGAACGCCGACATCACGACGGACACCACCTGGACCGCCGACAACGTCTACCAGCTCGACACGACGGTCTACGTCTCGAACGCGACCCTCACGATCATGCCCGGCACCGTCATTCAGGGTGCCGCCGGCCAGAACGCCCTCGTCGTCACGACCTCCGGCCGACTCGTCGCCGAAGGCACGGCAGCCGACCCCATCATTTTCACCTCCAGCAACGCGGTCGGCGAGCGCGAACCCGGTGACTGGGGCGGCGTCGTTCTTCTCGGCCTGGCGCCCATTAACGTCGAAGGCGGCGTGACGAACATCGAGGGCCTCGATCCAGGCGAAGCGCGCGGCCAGTAAGGCGGCGACAACGCGGCCCACGACTGCGGCTCGCTCCGCTACGTGCGCATTGAATGGGCCGGCTTCGTCTTCGGTGAGGACAACGAGCTCAACGGCCTCACCCTCGGCGGCTGCGGCACGGACACGGGCCTCGACTTCATCCAGGTTCACGGCGGCCGCGACGACGGCATCGAGTTCTTCGGCGGTACGGCGAACCTTAGCCACGCCATCGTCAGCCAAAACGGCGACGACGCCCTCGACACGGACCAGGGCTACGTCGGCAACGTGCAGTTCTTCGTCAACATCCAGGACGGCCGCGGCGACAACGGCCTTGAGGGCGACAACCTCGAGGACGCGGAAGACAGCACGCCCCGCTCGGCGCCCGTCATCTTCAACGCCACCTTCATCGGCAACGACAACGGCGACGGCCTTCGCGTGCGTCGCGGCAGCGCCGGCCAGATCGGCAACGTGGTCGTGCAGGGCTTCTCCGACGGCGACTGCGCCCAGGCCGACGGCGACGCGACGATCGCCCAGCACCGCGAGGGCAACCTCTCGATCGAGGGTCTGATCTGCTTCGACAACCAGCGCGACGCCATCAAGTACGAAGACGACGCGGAAATGGCCATCACGGACCTCGACCTCGGCTGCGACGGCGTGCCCCGTGTCATCGACCCGTCCTTCGGCACCGTCGACATCGCCGCGCCGATCTTCGTGCCCGCCGCCTGCAGCGCCGCCGCCCGCGGCGCCGTGGCGAACCCCGGCGGCTTCTTCCAGGAAGCCAACTACCTCGGCGCCTTCGAGCCCGGCGGCGACAACTGGGCCGCCGGCTGGGCCGTCTTCCCGCAGATCCCGGAATAGCCGTCGAAGACGCTGCGCC
>JBCCRV010000345.1:0-7692 GCA_039201085.1 Myxococcota bacterium
ATGCCGCGGGCGATGCGCAGCGAAATGCCGCGCGCTTGCTGAAAACGCTTCGCGAGGCCCGCGCGATGCGCTTCAAACTCGCCGCGCACCTGATCGCAGACGCCGTCAAGTTCGGAGCGGCGCAGCTGGTTGCCGCGGTGAATGATCACGCCGCCGGGCGCCTTGGGAAAACCCTTCTTGAGGCCTTCGAGGTGGCCGAGCTCTTCGTCGAGCTGAAAGAACTCTTCGACCTCCTCGGAGACGTTCGGCGAAAAGAGCGACTCGAAGCGCTGAACGAGCTCGGCGGCGCCGGGTGCGTCCGTCGGCTCTTCGAAAATCGGGGCGCCCGCGGGCAGAGCCCGGGTGAGCTGCACCGTTGTGTACAGACCCTGGTAGCGGCGGTCTAGGGCCGGACGGCCGAAGATCTCGTCGACGCGCGCGAGGCTGTCTTCGAGGGGTACCTGAACGGGAACGGGCGCGGGCTGGGCCGGCTTTTGGTCGCCGTTGTTCTTTAGAACGAGTTCGATGAAGTGCGCCGTCATGCGCTTGCGCACCGTTGCTTCGTCGCGAAAAACCGTCCAGGCAGGACGGGTGTCCAGCGTCGAAGGGACGTAGAGCTGCTTGCAGTTTTCTTCCCGGTCCTTGTTGGACGGGTGCGTGGACCACATGCGCGGGGCGTCGGCAATGGCGTGACCAAAGACGCGGTGGCTTCCGTCCGTCGCTGAGCGGCTGGGCGTGACGCCGTGGTCCGCGAGAGCATGCACTTCGCGGTAGCGCTCAACGAAGCGCGTTTGAATCGCGAAGAGGTCGGCCGTGCGCTTGCCGCGGCGCGCGTCGCCCGCCACGAAGTTGGCTGCTTCGCCCCAGCCGCGGTCCGCGGCTCCAAGTCGGTGAAGGGCGTGCACCAGGCTGTCGCTGCCGGCCACGCTAACGGAGACCAAGTCCGCCTGAAACTCCATCTGCCGTGACAGCGCGCGCCCGAGCAGGATGACAAAGCGAAAGAACTGGTCAACGACGGCGCGCACGGCCCAGACCAAAATGCGCATCAGCCAGCCGACCCACGCGATGCGAATGTCTTGATAGGAGAGCCCGCGAATGAAGCGGTCGAGAATGTCGCGTCGGGCAATCAAGTCGCTGACGAATCCCTGGGCGATGTACACCCACTGGCCGACGCCCATGCTGCGTTGGGCGAAGTGACCAAACTCGTGGGCGACGACGGCCTTGAACTCGTCCAAGGTGAGGCTGTTGACCAGCCCGAGCCCGACGATGAGGTTCTTTCGCGTCGGAATGATCAGGTTGATCAGGCCGACGTCGAGAAAGACGGCGGCGTTCACGTCGGCGGAAAGGTAGACCTTCGCCGGGCGGCGCGCGCCTGTCTCGTCCGCGATGCGGTGAATGAATGCGAAGAACTCCGGCTGTTCGTCTTCGGTCACCTCGAGCAGCGAGTCGCGCGACATCTTTTTGCGCGCGAAGAGGCCCTTGGCGAGCACCAAGAACAGGAAGCCGGCGGGAATGCCGATGAAGAAGGTACGGCCCGGGTGTGCGTGAAAGCCGCTGATGGCCCGGTAGGTGACCAGACCCAGCCATCCGGTGAGCCCGAAGTAGAAGATAAAGAAGACGACCACGCCCATGACCGCGGCGGCCGTCTGCCGCTTGTAGCTGGCCGTGGGTTTGGTCAGGTCGGGTGGAACGCCCATAGGCGTTTGCGGATAGGTATCGGCGTTCATCACGGCGCCCGATACGCTAGCGAAAGCGCCAGAAAAAATCATCTGGCGCATTTCGTACCGCTTTCTCCGGGCCTTTCGGCGGCGACGTGAAGGGGGATCGCCAGCGTTGCCCAGCCCGCCGCAGACTGGCGCCAGGGCTCGGGATGCGGCATTCAGGGGCCCTGATGGACCGCCCGAGCACCGATCGCGCGCGCCTCAGAGGCGAAAAGGGCACGCTCGTGGTCAAAGTCGGCTCGCGCGTGCTCGTGGCCGAGCCAGAACGGCTCGCACGGCTGGCCAGTGAACTCGCGGCCCTGATGGCGCACGACCGGGTCGTGCTCGTTAGTTCGGGCGCGATCGCAATGGGGCTTCGGGTGCTGGGCTTGGAGCGGCGGCCGAAACGCATGGCCCAGCTGCAGGCCGCCTCGGCCATCGGCCAAGGGGCGCTTATGGCGGCGTACCGCGATGCTTTCGCGCCCCACGGCATCACGACGGGCCAGGTCCTGCTCACGCACGCCGACCTCGCAGCGCGCGAGCGCTTTCTGCATGTGCGAACGGCCTTTGAGGGGCTTTTCGCCGCGGGTGCGCTTCCCGTCGTCAACGAAAACGACTGCGTCGCCGTCGATGAGATCCGTTTCGGCGACAACGATCAGCTCGCGGCGATGGTGGCGGCGGCCCTCGACGCGCGCTTGCTTGTGCTCCTGAGCGACGTCGAAGGCGTCCTCGACGGCGAAGGCACGCGCATTTCGCTGCTTTCGCCGGATACGGAAGTGCAGCTGCACGGACCGCGCGACGACGTCGGTTCAGGCGGTATGGCGTCGAAGATTCAGGCGGCGCAGGCGGCGACGAGCCGCGGCGGCGTGGCGGTGATCGCAAGCGGCGCGCGCGAAGGCGTGCTCGAAGCGATCGTGCGCGGGGAGGATGTGGGCACGCTGGTCGTGCCGACGGGGCCGCGCCTTTCTTCGCGTAAGGCCTGGATTTCCGTGGCCCTTCGCCCGAAGGGCGTGCTCGCAATCGACGCCGGCGCACGGGCTGCGCTCAGAGGCGGCGCAAGCCTGCTCGCCGCTGGAATCACCGACGTCGAAGGCGAGTTCGCGGCGGGCGACCCGGTGCGAATCGTCGCCGAAGGTACGAACGTCGGCCAGGGCCTTGCGGCCATGGGCGCGGCCGAAGTGCGGCTTCGCCTGGGCGAGCGTGGCGTGGTCGTTGTGCATCGCGACGATCTTGTTCGCACCGAAAGGAACGATAGCGCTTGATGGGGGCGCGGCCCCGCGCAAGTCTGCCGGCTCATGATTCATGCGATGGCCACGGCGGCGCGCGAAGCAGCGCGAGCACTCTCGCGGGCGACGACGGCTCACAAGGACGCGGTGCTCTTGCGGATCGGTGCGGGTCTGGAGGCGCGCCGGGCGGACATTCTCGCCGCGAACGCCAAGGACGTGAGCGCGGCCGAGGCGGCGGGTCTTGCACCGGCGCTCGTCGACCGGCTTCGCCTCGACGATGGCCGGCTCGATGAGATCGTCGCGGGCGTGCGTTCGATCGCGCAGCTCGCGGACCCGGCCCATGCGGTCGTTAGCAAACGCAAGCTCTCGAACGGGCTCAGCGTGTCGCGCGTTCGCCTTCCCTTGGGGGTCATCGCGATCGTGTATGAAGCGCGTCCGGGTGTGACCGTCGATGCGGCGGCGCTCTGCATCAAGAGCGGTAATGCGGTGATTCTTCGTGGCGGCAAGGAGGCCTTTGGCACGAACCAGGTGCTCGCGGAGGTGCTGGCGCAGGCCCTTCAGCAGGAGGGCTTGCCCGAAGCGGCGGCGGCGCTTGTGCCCACGACGGACCGCTCGGCAACGCTCGAGCTGATTCAGGCCGAAGGCCTCGTGGACCTCGCGATTCCTCGGGGCGGCGAAGGGCTCATTCGCTTCGTATCGGAAAACGCCCGCGTACCGGTGATTCGTCACTACAAGGGCGTCTGCCATGTCTACGTCGACGTGGCCGCGGACCTCGACAAGGCCGTCGCGATCGTGCTCAACGCGAAGACGCAGAAGCCGAGCGCGTGCAACGCCGCCGAGACGCTGCTCGTCGATGGCATGATCGCGCCGCTCTTTCTTCCCCGCGTCGGCGAGGCCCTTCGGGCGGCCGGGGTACGGCTGCACGCGGAGCAAGGGGCGCGCGAGTATGTGGGTGAAGCGAGCGAATCGCCGGACTTCGATCGCGAGTACCTCGCCTTGGAAATGAACGTCGCCGTCGTGGACGGCGTCGAAGGCGCGATCGAGCATGTCGCGCGCCACGGCAGCCTTCACACCGAAGCGATTGTGAGCGAAGACACGCAGGCGTGCGCGCGCTGGGTGCGCGAAGTGGACGCGAGCGTCGTGCTCACCAACGCCTCCACGCGCTTCAACGACGGCGGTCAGCTTGGTTTGGGGGCGGAAATGGGGATTTCTACAACCAAACTACACGCCTACGGACCGATGGGCCTCGAGGAGCTCTGCGCCCTCAAGTGGGTCGTCCGTGGCAACGGTCAGACCCGCGCGTGAGGCGACTTGCGCCTGCCCCTGGCAAAAGGGATGATCCGGGTGATGTAAGGCGCGGGGGCTGAGGTCCTCGCAGACTAGGAGTCGAGTGAGCGAACCGTCCGAAAAGCTTCCGCCAAGCACGCCCCGGCCTGCCCGCAGTGAAGATGCAAAAGCACTGGCCCTTCACATCGCGTCCGCCGCGATGGACAAGAAGGCCCTGTCGGTGGAGATCATCGACGTGCGTGGAAAGGTCGACTACGCCGACTACGTGGTGATCATGAGCGGCCGTTCGGACCGCCAGGTGAACGCCATCGCGAAGGGCGTGCAGACGACCCTCAAGGTAGACCACGGCGAGCCGTGCCTCGGCGTCGAAGGCCTGCCCCAGGGCCAGTGGGTCCTGATGGACTATGGCGACGTCATCGTGCACATCTTTCACGAAGATACGCGCGGCTACTACGACCTGGAGTCGCTCTGGATGGACGCCGCCCGCGTCGAAGTCGAGGCGTAGTTTCGAGTGCCTGTGCGCGCGGGCGCTTCGGAGCCTCTGTGCGCGCCGGCCACTTCGAGCGCCTCCGTGTGAGGCCACTTCGAGCTCCAGGACACGGTCACTCCTTGCGAGCGGCAGCCGGTGGCGCGCACCCTTGTATCCATGCTCAGACACGCGAAGCGCGGTAGGCTCGCGCTTGATGCGGTTCGAAGGCGGCCCGCCGGGTACGTACCCGATGCAGATTCGCAGCCTTGTTCCATACCCAGACGGCACGAAGTGCGACTCCGAACGCCGCGCCGCAGGTAAGTAGCCGATGCAGATTCACATCATCGCCGTTGGCAAGGTAAAGGAGCGCGGTATTCGTGCCGCGCTGGACGACTATCTGAAGCGGATCGGTCGCTACGGCCGGGTCTTCGAAACCGAGCTCAAGGATTCGGCCGACGTGGAAGCGCGCTTTCGAAAGGCGCTCCCGGAACGCAGCCGCATCGTGGCGATGGAGGTGGAAGGCAAGGCGATGAGCAGCCACCGCTTCGCCGACTTCGTCGGCGGCTGCGAAAACCAAGGCGTGCAGTCCGTCGCGTTTCTGATCGGCGGCAGTTACGGCCTGCCGGCGAGCCTATCGAAGGAAGCAGACCTGCAGCTTTCCCTTTCGAAGATGATCTTTCCGCACCGGCTGGCACGGCTCTTCTTAGCCGAGCAGATCTACCGAGCGTTTTCGATTCTACGAAACGAACCCTACAGCCACTAGCCTGCTTCGGTCGTCGGGGGCGAGCGTTGACACGGGTGATGGCAGCGTCGTTCGGGTGTTAAATGGTTCGAAGCAGGCTGGATGGGTCCTTCGGACCCAGGGCTGAATGGAGCGCGTCAGATGAGGTCTGCATGACTTGGTTGCTGACCGCCGAAGCTCGACCTTCGACGACTCGAACGGAGTATGAACTACGAGCCGCAGGCGCCCAATGCATCGCACGCGCTGAAACGGTCCGGCCCAAACCCCGCCGGGGCCGTTCGGGCCCCCCAAGCCGGCTCCGACTGTTGAACACCTGAACTACGCCGTCCCACGTCTTCACCACCTTCCCGAGGAGACCATCACGTCGTTCCGTTCTGCGGAAGTTGGTCTTTCCATTCGGCGGAACGATCATCATCCTCCGGGTCCGATAGGACCCCCCTAGCCGGCTTCGAACCTATGACCACCGGAACGAAGCCGTCTCACGTCTTTCACCAGGTGCCCAAAGACGACCGAAGCCGGCTTAGGCCATTTGCTCGGGGCCCTTTTTTTCGCCTCTTCGTTTTGAAAAGACGCTGGCGAGGTCGAAGCGCGTGGCGACGAGCATCGCGAGGATCAGCAGGAAGAGGAGGACGACGAGGCGTGTAGGACTGACTTCTGCCTGGGCGAAGACACCGCCCTCGCCGGGCGCAGGCGTCGCGACGGGGGCGTCGGGTAAACCATAGCGGCGCGCGATTGCGCGAATATTGCTCACATGAATGACGGGCACGTCGGCTTCGAGGTAGTGGCGCATCACCGAGCGCCGCTCAAGGCCGCGCGGAACGGCGGTGTTGAGGCCAGGGCGGTAGTCGTGCTTATCGTCCCGGGTGCCGACGGAGGCCGTTCCGCCGCCGATGTTGATGTACGCCGCGATGGGTCGGCCGCGCCGGACTTCGTCGAAGAGGGCGATGCGCCGGCGAACCGCGTCGTCGTAATCGAGCGGTTCGACGAGCGGAAGATCGCTTCGCGCGATAGCCGCGCGAATCAGCGTACGGCCTTCGTCCGTGTGGTTCTGGGCAACGTCAAGCACCCCTCCCATCGTCGCCGACACGCTGCGAAAGCTGCTTAGGCCGCGCTCGAAGAGCACGCGCTCCATGTCGAGCCAGGTCATCGCCGGATGGCTCGCGCCGTATTCGCTCGCGGCGACGCTGCTGACGACGATCGGCTCGGCCCGCAGCGTTTCCAGGGCGGCGTACATCGCGATGTTTGACGCGGGAAACGAGCCCGTGACGTTGACAGCGACCACGTCCCCGCGGCCGACGCCGGCTTCCTGGAGCATTTCGACGAAGACGGCGGCGAAGTTGGGGTTGGCCGTCGTTTGCTTGGCGCGCAGGTGACCGCTGTTCGATACGATCGGCGTATGGCTGGGGCCGATCAAGCCGGAGCCGGCGGGATCGCTTTCGGAGTTGAGGGAAATGCCGCGGGAGATGCGTTCGAGGCCGATGGCCGTGAAGGACTGCTCGGCGAGACGGGCGGCCTGCACCTTGAGCTCGTAGGAGGGATCGTGGACCGTCGTCGGGTTTCGCTCGACGTAGGCGAGCCCGGCGAGGGCGAGCACGGCAACGGCCACGAGCTGGGGCGTCGATACGTAGTTGCTACGCCAGTATAGGGCCTTCATTCGAGGCCTCCGGCGAGCGGGCCAACGAACAAGAGCAAGAGCAGGCGCACGAATACGGCGCCGATCGAGAGGCTTGCCACGGTGGAGATGACGCCCTGGCGATCGAACCAAATGGCGATGAGGCCCGGGATGATGAAGCCGATGACGACGCCGTCGCCATGGCGCAGCGCGTCGGGAAGATCGGGAAAGCGGGCTAGGGCCGTACCCAGCGCGAACGCGACGAGGATCATGAGCGACGTGCGCCTTCGCCCATACACGATCACAAACTGTGAGAGCACGGAAACCAGCCCGTAGGTGGTGAGGGCGACGGTCAGGGTCATGGCGACGGCGACCGGGCGGTCCAAAAAGAGCGCCACATAGCCCGGCACGACGACGCCGCCGGCGGCGAGACCAAAGACTTCCGAAAAGAAGAAGCTCACGACGATGCCGAGGGCGATCGAAAGCACCAGGAGCTCTTCGGGGCCGGCGAGTTCAGTCACGGGGCTCCTGCGCGCGGTTTCGAAAGAGGCGAACGAGCTCGAGGCCGATGCCGCCGATGTTTCCGAGGCCGACGATGAGCGTTTCGTCGCCGCAGAGTTCGACGATGCGTTCAAAGCACTCGCGTGCGTCGTCGCCTTCGAGGTTGACGAGGTCGA
>JBCCRV010000346.1:0-7687 GCA_039201085.1 Myxococcota bacterium
GCGCGCGGGCGACGCCGGCGTGCGCGTCTGCCGCGTCTTCGAGCGCCGCGGCAAAGTCCTCGGCGGTCTGAAAGCGTGCGTCGGGGTCTCGATCGAGGGCCTTGGCCATGACCTCGTCGTAGGCGCCGAGGTCGTCCCAAAGCTCTGAGGGCAGGGGAATCGGTTCGTGAAGAATTTTGTTGAGTGTCGCGCCGTTGTTTTCGGCGCGAAAGAGACGGCGGCCGGTGAGCGCTTCCCAGACGATGACGCCCATGCTGAAAAGGTCCGAGCGCTGATCGACGGCGCCCGTCGACGCCTGCTCCGGCGACATGTACGCGAGCTTGCCCTTGAGCTGACCGGCGCGCGTTGACGTCAGCCGCTTCTCGGCCTTCGCGACGCCGAAATCGGTCAAGCGCGCAATGCCGTCGGTGCCGACGAGAATATTGTGCGGTGAGACATCCCGGTGCACGAGGTTGAGGCGCTCGCCGTGTTCGTCGCAAAGGCGGTGGGCCGCAGCAAGGCCACCGAGAGCGTCCAGCAGAATGCGAATCGAGACCGGCGCGGAAACGCGCTCTCCGCCGCGGGCGGCTTCGCCGAGCAGGCTTCCGAAGTGGTCGCCTTCGATGTACTCCATCACTAGAAAAAAGCCGTCGCCCTCCGTGTCGGAGATGTCGAGGGTCGGAACCACGTTGGGGTGGCGAATGCTCGCAGCAACGCGGGCTTCGTCGAGGAACATCGAGATGAACTCTTCCTCGTAGGCCAGGTGCGGGTGCAGCACCTTGATGGCGACGAGTCGTTCGAAGCCGGCAACGCCCACGGCTCGGGCAATGTACACGGCCGCCATGCCTCCAGAGGCGAGTTGCGTGAGCACCTCGTAGCGACCGAGTCGCCGGCCCGCGAGATTGCGAGGAAGCTCCGGAGCGGGATGCATCAGAAGCTCCCCGCCAGCCCGAGCGATCCGCCGCCACTCTGCGCGCCGACGCTGGGAATCAGGCCGGGACCTAGACCGGCGCGGTCGTCGTCGTCGTCGCCGCCCCAATCCGTGACGGCGGCAAACACGATGGTGAGTACGCCAAGGCCCGCGGTTACACCGATCAAAGCGTTCGTGCGCGTCTCGCCGCTCTGGCCATCGTCGAGAAGGCGCTGCGCATCCTCGAAGCGGCCCTCCTCGACGGCGCGCTCGTAGTCGTCGTTTTCGCTGCGCACATTGAGGCCGCTCCACACGAGTGTTGCGCCCGCACCCACCGTGCCGATGAGCGCGATGGCAAAGAGCGCCGGCGGAAGGCCGCCCCGCTCGACGCGTTCGGGCGGTGGCGGCTCGGCGCCCTCGGCCGTGCGGGGCGCGGGCGTCACGGTGGCCGCCGCCGGCTCGGGCGCCGCCGGCGCTTCCGCTTCGATGCGAATGCGTTGGCCCGCGCCCACCGTGGCCGAGCGCTCCACGTCGCCGGTGCTGAAGCCGAGCACGATCTCATGGGCCGCGTCGGGTGTGACGAATACCGACGTGTAGGGGGCCAGCTCGCCGTCCACCTGCACGGCGCATCCGTCACATTCGACGTCCACGCGACCGAACTGGGGTTCGAGCTCGCCAAGGAGCGTGCCGCCTGCATGGGCGGCGGCGCCGCCAAACTCTTGTGTCAGCTGCAGCGCCAGCGTGGCCGCCCGGGTGCCGTTTCCGGCCGCTTGATGGGCACGGGCCGCCTGCAGGAGCGCCGAGGGCGCCGGGGCGAGGTTATGCGCCGTTTCAAACCATCGAGCGGCCGTTTCGTAGTCCTCCGCAAGGAAGGCCGCGCTTCCCCGGTCGTAGGCGTTTGCGGCCGCCTGACGCTGCTGCGTGTCCTGGCTGAAAGCACAATGGCTTAACAGCAAGACGACGCTCGCAATGAGCGCACAGCTGAAGCGTTGGAACACCATTCGATCCACCCTACCTCAGGATGGCCGGTCCGTGTGATCCCAGTCAACCGTGGTGGGCAAGGTTCGTGCCCCGAAGCGAATGACGCGGTGCGCCGTAGCGCACGATTTCGCGGCGCATTTCGTGGTCCGTTCGGCCCGTTTCCCCTCCTCCTTCTTGGGGGCCTGCACGAAGCCGCGTCGGCGGCGGCGGGACGGCCGATTGCCGTCCCTCAGAAAGTCGGATCGTCGCCCAAAAGCGGACGCAGGATCGATATACTCGCCGCGCGATGGAATCCGAAGAAGTGATCTCTCCCGGCGCCGACGACGAACTTGGCGCCGCAGCCTCCGCGGCCCTTGCCAACCCGAGCGACGCTGCCGCCTGGGACGCACTCGAAGAGCTCGCGGCCGCTTCCGGCCAACCGGACGACGTCTCGAAGGTGTACCGCGACGTGCTTGGCGGCGAGTTGGGTGCCGACGTGGCCGCCGACGTCGCCCAACGAGCCGTGAACTTTCACGAAGAGTGGTACAGCGAGTCATCGCCGGTACTCGTCGAAGTGCTCTCGCGCGTTCTCGAGGTGGACCCGAGCGCGAGCGTGTGGGCATTTCAGCGCCTCACGGTCGTGCACACCGTCGCCGAGCGATGGGACGATCTCCTGGCCCTCTACGACACGGAGATCGCGCGGACGCCGGACACCCATCGCCGTGCGACCCTTCTCGAAGAAGCGGCACAGACAGCAAAGGACTTTGCGAGCGCGCCCGATCGGGCCGCGGCCTACTTGCTCGAGCTCTTTGAGCTTCGACCCAAGGATCGGGCCCTCGCGTCGAGCTTGGAACGCTTGCTCGAGCGTCAGGAACGCTACGCCGACCTCGTGCGCCTTTGGCGTAGCCAGGCCCTTCAGGCGGAGGCCGAGGAAGCGCAGGGCCTTCGGCTGCGCATCGCCGAAGCGCTCTTCGATCGCCTGGAGCAACCGGGCGACGCGATCGGTGAGCTCAAGGAATTGCTCGATACGGAGGGCGTCGATCCCGACGGTCCGATGGAGATGCTCGAGCGCATCGTGCGCGACGAACGGGTTGATTCGGATGCGCGCCGCCAAGCGCTGACGATTTTGCGCGAAGCCTACGATGCGAGCGGGCGCACGACGGAGGTCATTGGAACGCTCGACACCGCCCTTCGCTTGGCAAGCGACGACGAGCGAGTGGCCCTGCACCGCGATGCCGCTACGCGCCTTCGCGACGCGGGGGACTTCGAAGGCGCCGTCGGTCATCTGGCGTCGCTCGTTGAGCTCTCGCCCGGCGACGACGAAGCCTTGGAGGCGCTTCGTGAAATCGCGCCGAAGACCGAGTCGCCGGACCGCATCGTGGAGGTGCTTGTCGTCGCGGCGGACGCCGCAAGCGATCCCGTACTTGGCGCGAAGCGACGGCTCGAAGCCATCGATCTTCTCGCGGAGCGTGGCGACCTTGACCGCGCGATCACGCAGATGGCGCAGGTGGCAGGCGCCGAAGGCACGTCGGAGGAGTTTCGTCGTTCCTCGATGCGCCGCTATGCCGCGCTGCTGGAACAGGCCGAGCGTTCCGAGGAGCGTCTGGACGCCCTCGAACGCCTGGCTGCAGTGGAGGACACGCGCAGCGCGCAGCGTGAGGCGCTGAAGTCCGCCGCGCGCTTGGCGCAGCGGCTCGAGCAGCCGGACCGCGCGATCGGTGCCTGGGAAAAGGCCCTTGAGGTTGATCCAAAGGACAGCTGGGCCCTCGAAGAGATCATTGCGATCCTGCGCGGCGAGGGGCGGCACGAAGCCCTCGTTGAAGCGCTTCGCCGGCGCGCCGACTCCGGCGTTCCCGACTTCCAGCGACGCACGGACCTGGCGGCGATTGCAAACGTGCAGGCAAACGATCTCGAGCTCGTCGCCGATGCGATCGCCACGTGGAATGAGATCGGTGCGGCGTACGGCGAAGACGCCGAAGTGACGACAGCGCTCGTCGAGCTCTACGGCCGCGCCGAGCGCTGGACGGACCAAGCGGAGGTGCTCGAGCGCGCCGCCGCCAAGGGCGACGCGCACATCGCCACGCTTCGCGCGAAGCAGGGCGAGACCTTTGCGACGCAGCTCGGCGATAGGCCGGGCGCACTGCGCTCGTACCGGCGCGCGCTCGAGGCAGACCAGAGCCACGACGCCGCCCGCGACGGCCTGCTCGCCCTGAGCGAGGACCCAGAGGTTGGCGGGCAGGCGGTCGAAGCGCTGGCCCGTTCGTACGAAGCTTCGGGCGATTGGGAGGCGATCCTTCGCCTGCTTGATAAGCGCCTCGAAGCGACGGACGACGTCGGCCGTCAGCTCGAGTTGCTCGAGCAAGCGGCGTCACTCCAGCTCGAAAAGGCCGATGCGCCGGCCGCGGCCCTCGAAGCGAAGGGTCGTGCACTCGTGCTCGCGCCCGGGCGCCTACGTCTTGAAGCGGACGTCGCGAACCTGATGGAGCGCACCGAGGACTGGAGCGCGGGCGCGCACGCCTTTGGCGCCGCGGCGGGCGCGGTGGCCGAAAGCGACGCCGAACGGGCGGGCCATCTCAAAGCCCTCGAGTCGGATATTCGCTCGCGCAGCGGCGACGCCGAGGGAGCGTTTCAGGCGGCCATCGTTGCGCTCGCCCATCGGCCCCTTCGGGTCGAAGAAGCCGAGCGCGTGCTGCGGCTCGCGGACGACGACGAACGAACGGTCGTCGCTGAAGCGGCCCTGCGAGAGGCGGCTTCGGGCGGCGACGCCCCTGACGCGCTCTTGCAGGTGCTGGCCGACGTGCAGCGGAAGCTTCCCGACGCGTCCACGCGTTTGGCGGAAACGCTGGACCGGCTCAGCAAGCGTCGTGCGCGCAGCCTTGACGAACTCGTTGAACGGATCGATCTGCTCGACGACGATGCGGCGCTCGAGTCCGCCTACCGTGCTCTGTACGACCGGGCGGCATCGATTTGGCGTTCAGGCGAAGGCGAAGGCGACGCGGCGGAAACGCAGTGCCTTCGTGCCGCCGGTGAACTCGCCTCGCGCCTCGATGGCGATCCGGAAGCCGCGTCGCGCTTCCTGGCGGGCGTGTCGCGCCTGCCCATGGAAGCGTCGGACGCCGCCGACTGGCTGCGCCGGGCGGCGCAGAAGGCGCAGGAAGCCGGCGACCCGCTCCGCGCGATGGCGCTTTACCGTGAGGTGCTCGAGCGCGGCGAAGACGCCGACTCGCTCGCGGCCCTTAGCACGATCTACTTGGAGCAGGGCCGAAGTTCGGAGCTTCTCGACCTGCGCCGGCGCGAGCTCGGCGTAGCCGAAGACGCTGAACGTCGTGTCGAACTTCGCCTCGACATCGCGCGCCTTGTGACCGAGGTGGAGGAAAAGGGCGGCCGCCTCGAAGCGCTGCGCGAGAACCTTCGCGAGCGTCCGGGCCATGCGCCCTCGCTCGCTGCCCTTGAGCACTACCTGACCTCTCGCCGTGACTACGCGGAGCTCGCGGACGTGCTCGAAGCGCAGGCTGCCCAACTCGACGGCGAGCGCGCGTCCGGTCTTTGGTCTCAGGTGGCCTCGATCGCCGAAGAGCACCTCGGCGCGACGGAGCGCGCTCTCGAAGCGCACCGCCGCGTCGTCGAGCTCGAGCCCGAGCACGTGGCCAGCCTTGATGCGCTCGCACGCATTCAGCAGGGCCGCGGTGAAGCGGCGGCGGCGAGCCGTTGGCTTGAGCGCCGCCTTACCGTTGCAAGCGGCGACGAGCGCGCCGACGTCGCCATGAACCTGGCGGCGACGCTGCTCGAAGCCGGCCGCGTTGAACGGGCCTGCGAAGTGCTCGAAGCGGGCCGCGCCGAGTTCCCTGCGCGGGCCGACATGCGTGCGCTGCTCGCTGAGCAGTACCGTCAGGGGGATCGCTTCGCGCCCTTGGCAAAGGTGCTCGCCGATTCGGCGGAGCTCACCGAAGACCGCGAGGAAGTACTTTCGCTTGTGCGCGAAGCGGCGCGTCTCTACCGCGACGAGCTTTCCGAACCGTCCGCGGCGATTCCCGTACTTCGGAAGGCGCGCGACCTCGCGCCGGACGACCGGGAGATCGAGCTCATGCTCGCGGAAGGTCTGCGGCATGCCGGCGAGCACGACGAAGCCCGAACGATTCTCGAAAAGGTCATCGCCGACTTCGGACGGCGCCGCTCCGCCGAGCGCGCGCAGGTGCACTACGACCTGGCCATCGTTGCCCGTGCCCAAGGCGACCTGGACGGTGCCCTCGAGCAGCTCGACCTTGCCTCGAAGATGGCGGCGGCTCAGCCTCGTGTGCTTCAGATGCTGGGACGTATGGCGCGCGAGGCAGGACAGCTCGACCGCGCAGAAAAGGCGTACCGGGCCTTGCTCATGACCGTACGGCGCGCGAGTTCGGACACGCTCGACGTCGGTTCGGCGGAAGTGCTCTACGAGCTGCACGCGTTGGCGCGCGACCGCGGCGAGGAGGATCAAGCCGAAGAGCTGCGCGAATCGGCCCTCGAAGCCGCCGCTCAATCGGATGCGGAAGCCTTCCGCTTTCGCGACAACCTCGCGAGCCGTGGCGAAGAAGAACTCGTGCTCGCGGCCCTCGACCGCCGGGTCGAAGTCGCACCGGAACCCGCCTCCAAGGCGGCGGCCTTGGCGGCCATGGCAAACGTACTCGAAGCGCAGGGGCGCCGTGAGGAAGCCGCGTGGCGTCGCATGACGGCCCTTGAGCATGCGCCCGGTGACGAGTCGATACACGAAGCGACTCTGGCGGCGGCCCGGGTCGACGGCGACGTGGCGCCCTATGTCGAGAAGGTTGAAGCGATCATCGAATCGCGGCGGCGTGAGAACGACGCTGCGACCCTCGCAACGCTCTTTGTCGTCCTCGGCAACGTGAAGGAAGTCGACCAGAACGACCTCGACGAAGCGACGAACCTCTACGGCCGGGCCGAAGGCCTGCTCGAAACGCCGGTGCGCGCGTGGACGGCGCTGGCGCGTGTCGGTGCCGCGCGCGAAGACATCGCTCTACAGCGCCGCGTGCTCACGAAACTCGTGGATGCTGAAGGCATTAGCGAATCTGTTCGAGCTGACAGCCTTCACCAGCTTGCTGGCATTCAGCTGCGCGACACGGCGTCCCTCGACGACGGCGTCAAGACGGCGCGGCGTGCCTTCGATCTCGACCCGCGGCACGCCGGATTGGCCGCCGCCCTTGAGCACGCCGCAGCCCGCGCCGAGGACGTCGAACTCATGCGTCTGTATGAAGAAGTTGCACGCGACGGTTCGGACGACGAGCTGCTCTTGACCTTCCTGGAGCGCCGGGCGTCCCAGTCCGATGCCACCTTGGCGCAGGTTCGCGAAGGCGCCGAAAAGGCGCGCACGCTCGGCCACGACGACCGACTGGAGAAGCTGCTCGTTCGTGCCGCTGAGGTGGCAGCGCGTTCGGAAGAAGGCCCCGCAGCCGCGCGGACCATCTTCCTGGAGCTTGCGGACAAGCGCAGCGAAACGGGGGATGGCGCATCGGCGATCGAATACGCGAAGCGCGCCCTCGAAACGGCGGAGTTTGACGAAGAGCGCCGGGAGCTTGAGCTGAAGCTTGCGCAGGTGGCATCGGGCGAGGGGGGTGACCTTGAGCTCGCCGCCGAGGTGTACCAGCGCTTGCTCGAACCGGACCCGATGGCCGAAGACGTGTGGCGACCGCTGCTGCGGGTTCACCGCCTTCGCAACGACGAAGATCGGCTCAACGACCTTGTCTCCTTTCTCGTCGACGGACTCTTGGATCCGGGCCTGCGCAACGACGCGCGAATGGAGAAGGCACGCTGGCTCATGGGTACGGAGGGCCGTGAGTTCGACGC
>JBCCRV010000347.1:0-7680 GCA_039201085.1 Myxococcota bacterium
ACGCCTGGGGCGAGGTCACCTTGCTGACGGACTTCGCCCAAGTCGACCTCGACGATCCGGCCATCAATCTGAACCGCTTTCCGCTCTTCTTTCCAGAGCGCCGGCCCTTCTTTCTCACGGGCCTCGACGTCTTTGAGTTTGGCGCCGAAGGCATCGCCCAGCCCTTCTTTTCGCGCCGCATTGGACTCGACCAGAACCGCGACGAGATCCTGATGCTCGGCGGCGCGAAGGTCTACGGCCGCATTCGAACGGGCGAGGACACATCCCTGAACGTCGGGCTGCTGCAGGCCGTGACCGAAGACGGCGGCGTTCAGGGAACGAGCGTCGGTCGCCTTCGGCTCAACTTTGGCGAAGCGTCGTATATCGGCGCGATCAGTACGTTGCTGCTCCGCGGTGAACGCCGTCCGGCCGTCACCGCCGGTGGGGACTTCTTGTATCGAACGGGCCGTTTTGAAGTGCGCGGCTTCGGCGCCGGCAGCTTTGGCACGGACGAACTGGAAGAAGAAGAGATCGACGAAGGCCCCGTTCGGCGCGGCGTGGCCGCGCAGGTCGCGACGCGCTGGCGCGGCGAAGTCGTACGGCCGACGCTGACCCTCCGATACATCGATGAGCGCTTCGATCCCAAGGTCGGGTTCGTTCGCCGGCGCAACATCGTGGAGGCGGCGGGCGAAGTGCAGTTCCAGCACCGTACGAGCGCACTTGGCCTTGAAGCCGTCGATGTGTTTGTCGGCGGCAGCCAAATCCTATCCAGCGATCTGGAAACCGATCTGGGCCGCACCGCATCGCTCAGCATGGACATGAGCTGGGTTGATGGTTGGTTCTACAGCGTTGGTGCCGAGGCCTACCGCGACGTCGTCGAAGAGGATTTCGAGCTCGTCGGACGCAACGTGGAAGCCGGCAACTACGACGGGGTGCGGGTGTTTTCGAGCATCAGCCGCTCCGAAGCCCGGAACCCGAGCTTTAGCGTTGGCTACGAAGGCCAAGCGAGTTTTTTTGGCGGCGTCCGCCAGGCCGTCAACGCGAACTTTGGGTTCGTCGCGACGAAGTACCTGCGGGTGCGCTTCACAGGCGGCGGCAACTTCATTCAGCTGGACGGTGAACGCTTTCAGACCTTCACGGGCTCGGCGAGCGTGGTCATCGCACCCACCACCACCCTTCAGCTCGACGGTTCGATGCAGATCAACACGGCGGCCCAGGCGACGGTGGCCCTCCTCCGACTGCGCTGGCGCTACTTACCCGGGTCCGACCTCTTCATCGTGTACCGAGAAGAGCGCGGCTACGGCGAATCGGACGAGCTCGAGCGGCGCCTGATCTTGAAGGCCACGTACCGCTGGGACGCGCTTCTCTGACCCGTACGGCGCTGCGCGCTTGACACGCTGGGCCTAGGAGCGCAGTTCTTTTCCATGGTCGAGCCGGAAGTGGTGGAGGCGCGCATTCGCGCCGGGGTTGAAGGCGTCTCGCACGTCGAAGTGAAGGACCTGACGGGGACGAAGGACCACTACGAAGCGGTCGTGGTCAGTGGCGCCTTCGCGGGCGTATCCCGCGTCGCCCGCCAGCGCATGGTGTTCGCCGCCCTCGGCGAGCTCATGGATGGACCGATTCACGCGCTCACCTTCAAGACCTACACGGACGAGGACTGGTCCAAGAAGGCGTCGTCGTGAGCGAGGCGGTGCACGATCGCATTCGCGAGCTGGTGACGGACAAGCCCGTGGTGCTCTTCATGAAGGGCAATCGGCTCTTTCCGCGCTGCGGTTTTTCCGCAACGGTGGTCGAGGTGCTGAAGCGCAGCGGCATTACAGACTTTGAAGCCGTGGATGTGCTGCAGGATCCGGAGCTTCGCGCCGGTATCAAGACTTTCACGAACTGGCCGACAATTCCGCAGCTCTATGTGCACGGTGAGTTCGTCGGTGGCTGCGACATCGTGCGCGAGCTCTACGAGTCCGGCGAGCTCGACGCGATCCTAAACCCCCCATCCTAGGAAGGCTGCAGTCGCGGTGCGCGCCGACGCGCACGCTTCACCCCTCACGGGCGCGCTTCACCCCTCACGGGCGCGCTTCACCCCTCACGCTTCACCCCTCACGGGCACGCTTCACCCCTCACGCTTTCCGCGTCGCATGGACGAGACGGCAGAGGGGGCGGTGAGTTTAGCGCCTTCGCCGCCTTCGCTGTGCGCCGGGATGGGGGCGCGCCGAGCGCGGCAAGCATCGCACGGGCGTGTCGTCGTCGGCGCTCCCCGCGGCTTCGTCGCCGGAGGGCTCTTCCGCGTTGGGGGCATCGTTTTGGGCGCCCACTTGCTCGCTCGCATCGCTCTGCGTGTCCGGCCAAGTGACGGGTGCCGCCTGCTCCTGACCGTTTCGCCGCTGCGGCAGCGGTCGAAGGAGCGGCGAAGGATCGCAATGCTCGCCCTCGTGAATCAGCATGAAGTGAAGGTGCGGTCCGCGGCTTAGGCCCGTGTTGCCGAGGAGGGATACGACCTGGCCCTGCGCGACCAATTCGCCCGCCCGCACCAGCACTTCGCGATTATGGGCGTACGCCGTGGCCCGTCCGTTCGGATGCACGACGATCACGAAGCGTCCGTAGCCGCCGAGGCCGCTGCCGGCGTAGGCTACGATGCCCCGCTCGGCGGCCCGAATCGGGCTGCCCGGCGGTGCGTAGAGATCGACCGCCAGGTGATAGCCGCCGGCGCCCGATCCCCAGCCGCGCATGAAGTGCCGCGCTTCGCCAACGAGGGGATGCAGCATCGTGCCGGGCGGCGTCCGCTCTGCGGGCGGGTGCGAATCGAGCGCGCGTGCATCCTCGGGCACAGCGAGCGGCGCGCCTTCCGCCGCTTCGCGCCAGCGTGCTTCCACGCCGTCGCCGAGAATGGCGTGGGCGGTGGCGACGCTCCCCAGCTCGAGTGCTTCGGCGCGCGCGGCGGCGCCTGCCTGCGAGGGGCGAAGGGGGCGTTCTGCAACGCGCGGCGCACGGTTTTCGCGCCGCCGGCCCGGGATGATCAAGCGCTGGCCCGCGCGGATGCGATCCGAGCGAAGACCGTTGACCCGGCGCAAGGCGCGCACGCTGACGCGGTAGCGACGGGCGATACGGTTCAGGCTATCGCCGCTTCGCACGAGGTGCTCGCCGCGCCGCCTCGCCTCCCGGGCGGAGCCGCCCACGGGAATGCGAATGCGAACGCCCACCCGGAGACTGTCGGAGCGGAGGCGGTTGGCGCGGCGCAGCGAACGCACGGAGGTATGAAAACGACGGGCGATGCGAGCCAGCGTGTCGCCAGCGCGGACCGTGTAGTTGCGGTCCGCCTGGGCCGTCGGGGTGAGCGTGACGGCGAGCGCCAGCGCCAGTGCGCCGAGGAACGTCCGCGATCGCCGTGCCATGCGAAAAGGCTGAAAGAAGCGCCCCGTCCCCGCAACTTGCGTGCAGGTACGCTGCTGCGCGGCGGCGCGCTTGGCCGAGTATGGGCGAACCTCCACGGCGCGGGGGACGTTCACCGCGGGTCCAGGATTCACGCGCGACTCCAGGCAATTCGCGCGAATACGCTGGTTTTTCTCCGGTTAGGCGCTAGGACTTGCAACATGCTCGTACCCCGCGTCGTTGAAAGCACCCATCGCGGCGAGCGCGAATGGGACATCTACAGCCGGCTTTTGAAGGATCGGATCATCTTTCTCGGCACCGGCGTGAACGACGCGGTGGCCAATACGGTCATCGCGCAGCTTTTATTCCTGGAAGCGGAGGACCCCGACAAGGAGGTCACCCTCTACATCAACAGTCCGGGCGGCGTCGTCAGCTCCGGTCTCGCGATCTACGACACGATGCAGTACATCCGCTGCCCCGTAAGCACCGTCGTGATCGGCCAAGCCGCGTCCATGGGCGCATTTTTGCTCGCCGCCGGCGCGCCCGGTTTGCGCCGCGCCCTGCCGAGCGCCCGCGTCATGATTCATCAGCCCCTCGGCGGCTACCAGGGCCAAGCGACGGACATTGAGATTCACGCCAAGGAGATTCTCAAGACCAAGGCGACGCTGAACCGAATCCTCGCCGAGCGTACGGGCAAGTCGGAGGAGCAGCTCGCACGCGACACGGAGCGCGACAACTTCATGACGGCGGCGCAGGCGAAGGAATACGGCCTCGTCGACGAAGTGATCGTGCCCCGCCGCGGCTACGGCGCCGCCGTCTAACGATCGGTATGGCCAAACGCATCACGCTGGTGCGGCACGGCGAGTCCGAGTCGAACGTGACGGGTCACTGGCAAGGCCAGGGCGACTCGCCCCTTTCGCCCCATGGCCGCGAGCAAGCGAGCCTGCTCGCCGCGCGCTTGTTGGATGAGGGCTGGCATTTCGATGCTGCCCATGCGTCCGATCTTTCCCGTGCTCGCGACACAGCAGAGGCCGCGGCGGCGCGTTTGGGCCTCAGCGTGAAGCTCGATCAACGCTACCGTGAGATCGATGTGGGCCGCTGGGAGGGCCTCACCCGTCCGGAAGTTGTCGCGCGCTTTCCAGAGGAGGTGCAGGCCCTCAAGGATGGCGCCGATATCGCGATTGGTGGCGGCGAGTCTTGGTCCGATCTTGCGTGTCGTGCCGAGGCGGCGGTGCTCGGCTTTCGGGATTCCCTCACCGAAGGCCAGCACGGCGTCGTCTTCGCGCATGGCGGTTTCATTGCGTCGGTGGTGGCGAAGCTGGGTGCCATCGCCCGCCACCGCAAGACGCGGCTCGGCCACATGAGCAACACGAGCGTGACGACGCTGGTCTTCGATCGTGCGCTCGCCATCGAGCGCTTCAACGACACGGCGCACATCGAGCCCCTCGGCGCGTGGGGTGAAGCGCAGCGAAAGGGCGGTGCGACCGTGGTGGCCCTGGAAGCCACCCGCCCGGTCGGCGAGCACTACCTCGCGGACGAGGTCGCGCCCACCCTCGACGCGGCCCTTTCCGCCCTTTCGCAGCGTCACCCTGGCGAACGGATTGCGCTCGTGGTGCCGGACCATCGAAGCAAAGCGGACGAGGTCGTGCAGTCGGCGGTCTTTGCGCCCTCGCGCGGCCGCTGCCATCTCGTGCTCGACGGCCAGCATCGAGCCCTCGCCGATTACAACGTTGCGGCGCCAGCGCCGCGCGCCATCTCGAGCAGCTCCCAGTAGGGAGGCCGGTGTCCTTCGCGCTGGCGGTAGCCTTCCGCTTCCGCCTCCACGTGCGCGACGATCGCGTCGTGGCGTCGGCCCAGTTCGTTCACGCGCAGCGCCGCCTGCGGACTCATGCCTTCGGGTATCGGACCCTCGATGTGAAAGAGGTTTAGAACGCTGCTGTAGGCCTTGAGCAAGCGCGCCACGGGAAGCATCCAAATGCGGAAGGTGAGGGCGTCGCCCCGGTCCGCGCCGTCGAGCAGCACATCCATGGCGGCGCTGTCGACGTGGTCCTCGAAAAGCGCTTCAGGATTTCGCCATTCGGCAACCACCGTGAGGTTTGGATCGTATTCGAGGTCGCTCGGGCCGTAGGTCTCAAAGCGGCGTACGCCAAAGAGCGAGAGCCAGGTCGCTGGCCCGACACGGCTCGTGGTGGTGCGCTCGCGCCAAAGCTCGACGCCTTCGCTCGCGTACGCGTGCGCGGCCACCTCGGAGCAGAACATCTCGCTCGGGTCTTCCAGGTTGGACGCGAAATCGTATGCGATCGCGCGCCGTCGGGCTTCGTCGCGCGCCCAAAGGGCGGCTCGATGGGCCGCGGCGCCGCCCATGCGATCGGCGCGCGGCCTCAGGAGAAGTACGCGCAGTTTTCGATCGTCTTCATAGCGCTCGAGGCCGGCCACGACGACGCCTCGCTCGATATGGGCTTCGACCGTTTCAAACTCGCGGCCTTCGATGACGACGAGGGCGACGTGGCTAAAGGTGCCGGGGTAGTCGTTGCCGCGCGCGATCATGGCGCTCGTTGGCGCCCCGCCGCGGGACACCAGCAGGTCGCCGGAGTGAACGCGAACGCCATGGAGCATGAGCGAGGGCGCATCGCTTTGCCCATCGGTTCCGCGCGAGAGCGCCGGCAGCGCAGCTTCCGGCAGCTGAAGGAGCACTTCTTCGACGGCCATGCGACCGCCGTAGAGCAGCCGGTAGAGCGAAGCCTTGCCCCTCGCCTCGGGCCAACGGGCCGAAGCGTCCTTCACCGCAGCGCGCAGCATCTCGAAGGCCTGCACAAAATCCGCGGCGCCGGCGGGGCACGCGGCGAACTCGGCCGCCCCCTCGAAGACCGCGTTGGCGGCGCGATCGATGACGTCCGCGCCAGGCGCGGCGTTTCGCAGGCGCGGCGCAAAGGCGAGCACGCGCCCGATGGGTCGGCGCGGGTCGAAGTCTGCACAGCCCGCTTCGCGCCGCGCGTCGAAACGCGACTCGAGGCGCTGCAGCATCGGTTCGATGGACCAACGAAACGGCTCGCCATCGTGGGGCTGCAGCTGCGCTTCGGGCAGGGGAACGAAGAGCAAGAGCAGCAGCCAGAGTGCGCGCCTTCGCCCCCTCGCTGCTCCACGTGCCATCGCGGCAGTATCGCAGGCCTAGCGCGGGTGCGTGGGTTTTTCCTCGCCGTCAGGGTGAGCTCTAGATCCCAAACTGCTCCTTGATGCCGGCGAGGAACGTGACGTCGTCCGCGAGCTTGCGGCTCTTGATGATTTCCGCGGCGTCGGGGCCGGCCGTGTAGCGAAGCCGGTCCGTGCCGTCGGTGGCGGCCTCGTAGATCACCTCCGAGACGACCTGCGCTTCCGAGCCGCTCTCGGCCATTGGACCCATCGCAGCCATTAGCTTGCCGACAAGCTCCTGGTATTCGGCCAAGCCTTCGTCGTTGCTGAAGTCCAGCGAGCTGCCGCCAAAGTTGGTCTTGATGAGGCCCGGCTCGACGATCTTCACCTTCACGCCGATCGCGGCCATCTCGAAGTGCAGGGCTTCCGAGAGCCCCTCCACGGCGAACTTCGAACCGTGGTAGAGCGTGCCGAGGGGAAAGGTCATCTTTCCGCCGATCGATGAAATGTTCACGATGACGCCGGCGCGATTCTGTCGAAAGTGCGGAAGTACGGCCTTCGTCGTTGCGAGCAGTCCGATGACGTTTACGCCGAACTGGCGCTCGATCTTCGCCATCGGTGTGGCCTCCAACACGCCGTAGGCGCCATAGCCGGCGTTATTGAGGAGCACGTCGATCGTACCGAAGGTCTCGAGTCCTGCGTGCACGGCCGATTGGATCGATGCTTCGTCCTGCACGTCGAGTCGCGCGATGAGTACGTTGTCGAGTTCGGTGAGCTCCGTTTCGTTCTTGGGCTTTCGCATCGTTGCGATGACGTTCCAGCCCTTCGCGTGAAAGAACTTGGCGGTTTGCTTGCCGATGCCGCTTGAAGCGCCGGTGATCAAAATCGTCTGGGCCATGGGAGTCTCCTTCTTGCCGTCGTTCATTCGACACCGGAAAAGCTAGGCACTGCACGCCCGGCCCACACCATCGATTCGCGCCAATCCGCTAGCGCCGTGCGCCGTTGGTTCGTGCGCTTCTTCGCGCCCAGGAAGCCCAGCGTTCGTGTTTCCCCTACGCGTTCAGCCGCCCGTGAACGAGACGGTGCGCACCGAATACCTGTCCATCGAGACTTCCGCGCCGGTCTAACTTGTACCTCACCACAGGAGTTTTGATCGATTGAGTGTGGATGATCGGCATCGAGGTCGGCGGGCGTCCGACGCAGGAC
>JBCCRV010000348.1:0-7678 GCA_039201085.1 Myxococcota bacterium
ATGACCACGACGACCGAAGCGGCTACTACCCGGCCGGCGCGACCCGAAGCGAGCATACGCGGCCGACAATCCGGCCCGCGCCGATGGATCGCGCTCCCCGTTCGGAGCGAATGATGAACGAGTCCGATGTCGTTGCACTCGCGCCGGATTCGGTGCCCGGATTGATCCAGTTTCCCGAGCCGCCAACCGTGCCCCGCGATGACGTTGAGTTTGATCCGCACACGGTTCGTCGGCTCTCGTCGGAAGAACTGCACGCGCTACCGTATGGTGTTGTCGTCGTCGACGCGCGCGGGACGATTCTCGAATACAGCGATACGGAAGCGCGGATGGTCGGTCTCGAGCGGTCGCGGGTGCTTGGAAAGAACTTCTTCGAGGATGTTGCCCCGTGCACGCGCATACGCACGTTCCTTGGCCGCTTTCAGCAGTTCGTTGCCGAGGACCGCGGGTTTGGCGTGGAGCAGTTCGACTTCGTGTTTCGCTTTCGCCATTCGGTGCAAAGCGTGACCGTGTTCATCACGGCGGGCAGTCGGCGTGGCTCGTACGCCATCTCCATGCTTCGCCGGAGCATCGATCGACTTGCAAGCGGATAAGTGTCGGCAAGGGAAAAGCAGCGCAGTGCGTTCATGAACCGCCTCGTAGCGTCGTCATGCGTGGGGCGCCAGTGGCGTCGGGTGGTACGTTCGTCCGATGCGCTACTACTTCGACTTCTTGTCGCCCTACGCGTACCTCGCATGGCACGACCTCAAACCGTTGGCGCTGCAACTTGATCGGACGATCGAGCCGAAGCCGATCCTGCTCGCCGGGCTACTGAACCATTGGGAGCAGCGGGGGCCGGCAGAGATCGCGCCCAAACGTCGGTTCGTCTACAAGGACGTGATTCGTCGCGCGGCGGAACGCGGCCTTCCCCTGGAGGGCCCGGCGTCCCATCCCTTTCGACCGCTCTCGGCCCTTCGGGTTTCGCTCCCGGAAGTGTCCGGCGCCGAACAGGTACGAGTCATCGACGCGCTCTTTGCGGCGAGCTGGGGATCGGGCGGCGAGATCGGGACAGACCAAGGGGTGGCGACGGCGTTGAACAACGTTGGACTGGACGGCGCGGCGCTCGTGGCGAAGGCGAGCACGCCCGAAGTGAAGAACGCGCTACGCCTTGCGACCGAGCGGGCCCTGGACGAGGGCGTGTTTGGTGTGCCCACAGTAATCGTCGACGGCGAGCTAGCCTTTGGACACGATCGCCTGAAGGACGTGCGCGCCGTCGTCGAGGGACGCGACACCGTCGACGATCAAAAGCTCGAAGCCATGCTTGCCCGACCGGCGAGCGCTCAGCGGGTTCGCTGAACGCCAGGGCGTAGGGCGTCGATTTCTTGTGCACTGAGAACCGCGATTCCCGGGTCGTCGAAACCGGCGCTTAGGTACTCACGCACCAAGTTGCGGAGCGCATCTCGTTGCGTACCGTTGAAGTCGCTTTCGTCGATGTATGCGGCGTCCGGATGACAGCCGTGCATCAGAAAGTAGTCGAACTGTTGGATGTGATCGGCAATCGAGTGGGGCAGAAGGAGCGCTTCAAATAGCTCGCGGTGCTCCTGGCGAAACGCCCGCCAGCGGCGGTGCAGCTCCGTCGTTCTTCGTTCGCGTCTGAAGGTCATCGTCTGGGGCTCTTGAGCTAGGGGGACACTCACCCGAAGTGCACGGCGGACACGGTCTTGCCGAATACGTTGCCGCGCCAGCCGATAGTCCCGGTGTCGCTGCTGGCGGCGCCGGCGACGACCATCAGGGGAAGGAGGTGCTCTTCGCGCGGATGGCACGCGCGGGCCCTGGGGGCGCGCTCCCACTGCAGAAGCGCTTCGTCGCGGCGCGCGTGTTCGTCCTGCGAGACTTCCGCCAACCAGTCGTCGAAGGCGCGGGCGTCGTCGTCGGCGTCCGGACGGCGAAAGCCTTGCATGTTGTGGTAGCTCATGCCGCTTCCGAGAATGAGCACGCCCTCGTCGCGGAGGGGCGCGATGGCCCGCCCAATGGCGAGGTGCTCTTCCGGATCAAGTCCCGCTTTCAGGGAAAGCTGTAGGGTCGGAACGTTCGACGCGGGAAAGATGCGGCCGAGGGGAACGAAAGTGCCGTGGTCGAAGCCGCGGGCGCCGTCGTCCGCCGTGTCGATCCCGGCTTCGCCGAGCTGCGTGCGAACGCGCTCGGCGAGATGGGGTGCGCCCGGTGCGGGCCAGCTCAACTCATAGGCCGCGGGCGGGAAGTTGTAGTAGTCGAAGAGCATCGGCGGCGACGGCGAAGTCATCACCGTTGGCCGGGCCTCTTCCCAATGGGCAGAGACGACGAGCAGCGCTTGGGGGGTCGACGGAAGGGTCTCGCTGAAGCGGCGCCAATACTGGGCGAGGTCTTCGACTTCGTCTTGAGGCGCGCCGAAGTCAACGTATGAATAGGGGCCGCCACCATGCGGCAGAAACGCGGTGGGCATGCGGCTGGACATGGATGCACTCCTTGCGGGTTGGTCGCTGCGTGGGGAAAGGCCAGCGACGACGCCGGTGGCGATGCCTCCAGCGATGAGGGTGCGGCGTTTCACTTTGGGTTTAGCGATCATCCCGGCGGCCAGGTCTTTGAGCGGGTTGCCGCAACTTCCGCGACCGCGAACCGAAGTCAATGCCGAGCATCTTTGAGGTGAGGGGATCTCGGAGTGTCGTCTGAGCTGGTGAAAACATGGCGGCGGCGATTTTTGGGACGAGCGCTACGGCTCGTGCACGACGCACGGTGACACTCGACCGTGCTCCACCTATCTAATGCTCGGGGGGTGGACACGGCAGTATGCAAAACGGCGCCTCATCGTTGCGCGGATGCGACTCAAGCGAGCGAGCCTTACAAAAAAACACCCCCAACCTTGACACGTCTTCTTCGCTCGGTACTTTGCCGGTCCTCCGCCAAGGAGCGCTCCGCATGACGCATCCCTGCCATCCATACCGCACTTCGGTGCTTCCGCCGTTCGCAGGGCATCGCTGCGGAGGTCTTGCGACGTCGTAGACGTTCCGCACCGCATCCGGTGAACGCGCCGGTGCCACGTGGTCATTCGTTCGCGCGTCTTTCGCCTCGTCGCTCGGGCCGTCTGCGCGCGTTTGCGCGTTTTACAGGGTCCGGACGTCGCTCGCTGCCCGATTGGCGACGGATCGAAGACCCGCTGCCATCGCGTCCATCCGCAAGTATTTGGCGCGCGCTAGCGCATCGCCGCCGTTTTCGAAGACCGGACTTTCTCCCACTCGTTTGCATGTTCTTTCGCCACTCCTCCTTCCTTCTTCTCTTCGTTCCCGCGCGCCTCGCGGGCCGTCGATGAGGTTTCCCATGCGATCTCCACTTCGAGCGCGGCTTCGACGTAAGCCGTCCAAATACGCACGGTTCTTGCCGCTCGTCGGGGACGCGGCTCGGCTTCTCAAGACCGTTCGAGACCAACCGCGCGCCATCGATTGGCTGTCCTTCGGCCTTCAAGCGGTCGCGCTGGGCGTGCGAACGCGCGACGCCGTTCGCGCCCAACGGGTTCGTTCGCCTTGGCTCTTCTTCGATGACGACGGGCCCGAATCCGAATGGGTGCGCGTCGAGCGCGAGTTTGAGTCGCTCGTCTTGCGCCACGTCGAACATCCTGCGGTCGAGGAAAGCACGTGGGACGGCGAGTCCGAATCCGATCGCGCCGTGCTAGGCCACGTGGACGGCCATGTAGTGGGCTGGATTCAGGCGGCCTCTGACCCTCGAGTTCTCGATGGACCGTTCGTGCGTCGCGGTGCCGAGGGCGCAACGCTGGCGGCCGTTGGACGGGCCATCTGGTCGAGCTTTGAAGAGCGGCACCTTTCGTTTGGCGCCCAAGGGCTGACGAAGGACCCGCTCGTCGGCAACACCGCGTCGACCGCACGAAGCGCACAAGCGAACGCGCTCCTGCAGCGCATCGCTCGCTTCCGAGCCGCCGGCGTGCCGCGCAGCGTGCTTCTCGTCGGTCCTCCCGGGACCGGCAAAAGCCACGCGATCCGTTCGATCGCGCAGGGGCTCGAGCTGTCTACGCTGCGCATCGAGCTTGCGGCGTTGCTCGATCGGCAGCGGGCGCATGGCGCGGAGGAGGTGCAGGATCACCTCGAAACGCTCGTTCGCATGCTCGCGCCGGAGGCGATCGTGATCGACGATATCGATCGGGTCGGTACGGACGTCCGTTTGCTTCGCTTTCTCGAGGAGGCGTCGGCGGCGGGCCGGATCGTGCTTGGCAGCGCCAACGGGACGTCGGACATGCTCGGTGCGCTCCTTCGTCCGGGGCGCTTTGATGAAGTCGTTCCCTACGAACAGCTGGACGAAGATGTGTTGGCGCGCATGCTCGGCGAGCACCGCGACCTTCTGAAGCGTGTTCAGCCGCTGCCGATGGCCTACGTGCGCGAGTTTGTGCTGCGCGTTCAGGTGCTGGGTCGTGACGCAGCGCTCGAAGAGCTGGCTTCCCTCGAGAAGCGGGCAGCGCAAACGCGCCGTTCGGACCGGGGCCGTTGAATCGGCGGAACCCGGAACGAGGACGTGGGCCTACGTGGGCCCGCGTTCCATTCCGCTGACCTTGAAGGCCTAGACCGGCTCGACACACGTTCGCCAACCAGCGTTGGCAGAAGCGCAGCCTTTTCATAGCCTTCACTCATGGAGCCGGAGATCATAGCCGAGCGAGTGTTTCCAGTTGACGGTTCGGCGCAAACGGTGGCGTTTAAGATGGGACGGCCTGCGCTCGCACGCGGTGAAGGGCCGGAGTTTGAGTGCTCGGTCTTCGTCTACGATCGGTGGTTCAAACTGTACGGAGAGGACTCGGTCCAGGTGCTCCAGCTTGCCATGCAGTTCGGTCAGCGGCTCCTTGGCGATCCCGAAAGTTCCTACGCCCAAGGGCTTTCGCTGCGGGATCATGTCGGGCTCGCGCTCTGGCCGACGGACGAGGGCGGCGAGCCGCTCTTCGTGGGCCGCCACGATCTTCAACGCGATCACGACGGGGCGGGCGCGCCCTAACGCTTGAGTGACTCAAACATCGAGGGGTTGCGCAGGTAGTTGGCGACCCATGCGAGCGCGCCGAGTACGACGGCTGGAGCGATGCCCGCGGGGTCTTGGGCTGCAAGGTGAGCGACGATAGCCCCTCCGAAATAGCCCGTGACCAGGAGCGTACCGAGCGAGGAGGTCTTGGGAATCGCAAAGAGCAGCGCGACGACCAGTTCGAGCACACCGATCGGCATGATGAAATCCGCAAGGTGGGAGGCGCTGAGGTTTTCAACGACGGCCTCGGCACCGGACAGCTTGCCGCCCGCGCTGGCCAAGAGCGCGAGGGTGACGAGGCCGGTGAGCACGTGACCGGCGAGGGGCGTCTTTCGGGATGCGTCTTCCATGAATCTTGTCATCCACTGCCGCTGGAGCTGCGTCGAGGCGTCTGAAGAGAGAAACTCCGTTCCCTGTTTGCAACGGGACCCTCGCGGAGGGAGCGAAAGTGCCCACGGGCCGGAGCACCGGCCCGTGGGCATCCTTCACGCGGAACGAAGGACCGCATCGACGCGGGTCTTCGGTACCTCTTCGTAGGTGGCAAGCGCCATGCGATGGCGTCCGCGACCGGACGTGAGGCTGCTGAGTGCGTTGGCGTAGGAGAAGAGTTCGGCCAAGGGCACTTCGGCCCAAAGGGCGCTGTCTTCGCCGACGCTTTGCACGGACGTGATGCGACCGCGGCGCGCGCCGAGATCGCCGAGAACGGCACCGCAGGTCGGCGCCGGTGCATGGACTTCAAGGGCCATTACGGGCTCAAGAAGGACGGGCTGGGCCCGGAGGCACGCTTCCCGGAAGGCCGCCGTGGCGGCCAATTCGAAGGCGTGCTCGCTCGAGTCGTTGGAGTGCATCTGCCCGTCGAGCAGTCGTACGCGAACGCCGGTCAAAGGATGGTTGCCGAGTACGCCATGGGTCATGGCGCTTCGACATCCCTTTTCGATGCCGCGCACGTACTCGCGGGAGAGCACGCCGCCGCGCGTTTCGTCGACGAACGCAAAGTCCGCCTCGCACGGCTCGACGCAAAGGGTGAGGACGGCGAACTGGCCGGGGCCGCCGCTTTGCTTGATGTGTCGGTGCGTCAACGTAGCGCTGCCGCGAATGCTCTCGCGGTAGGCGACGCGGGGGGCGCCGAGATGCACCTTCACCCGGTGGCGGGTGAAGAGCTGGCTCGCGGCAACTTCAAGATGAAGCTGACCCATGCCGGCCAAGGTGCTTTGACCCGTTTCCGCATTCGACTGAAGGCGAAGCGAAGGGTCTTCGATGAGAAGCTTTCCGAGCGCCTTTGGAAGGCGCTCGCGATCCGCCTGGGAGCAGGGCTCGATGCCCATCTCCATGACGGGGGGCGGCGCGTGAACACGCTCAAGGGCGTGCACGTGCTGCGGGTCGCATAGGGTTTGGCCCGTTCGAAGATCCGTCGTTAGCACGGCGCCGATCTCACCGGCGGCGAGATGCGGAACCTCTTCGCGCCGATCGGCAAAGAGGCGAACGATACGCCCGACTCGAACGCGCCGCTCACCGGCTTGAATCGACTGCCCCTTGGCGAGGACGCCCGCGTACACGCGAACGAAGGCCAAGCAGGCGTGGTCGTCGAAGGCCACTTTGAAGCAGAGGGCCGATAGACGCTCCGCCGCATGCCGCTCCGCAGCGATGCATTCGCCCGACGCGTCGTAGAGGGCGCCGAGGGCATCGGGGGCGGGAAGGTAGGACACGATCGCGTCGAGGAGCGGCTGAACGCCGCGGTTTCGAAACGCGCTGCCGGCCAGCACCGGAACGACGGTCCCGGCTTGGGTGCAGCGACGGAGGGCGGATTCGAGTTCCGCACTGCCAATCGCTTGGCCGACGACGAACTGCTCGAGGAGTTCTTCGTCGTGCTCGGCAAGCGTTTCGATCAAACGCTGCCGATGCGCACGCGCCGCGTCGACGTCCAACTCACGCTCGGTGAATTGCACGTCGTCGCCCCAACGGAGCTCGCGAAGGTGCACGAGATCGATCACGCCGACAAAGTCGTCGTCCGCGTAGACAGGCACTTGAATGGGCACGAAGGCCCGTGAAAGCCGTGCGTTCATCGACGCGACGGCCCGATCGAAATCGGCGCCGGCCCGGTCGAGCTTGTTAACGAACGCGACCCCGGCCACGCCGTGGGCGTTGGCTTGGCGCCACACCGTTTCCGTTTGCGGTTCCACGCCCGCGACGGCGTCGACGAGTAAGACCGCACCGTCGAGCACGCGAAGGGAGCGCTCGACTTCCACGGTGAAGTCCGCATGGCCGGGCGTGTCGATGACTTGCACCGTCGTGCCCTTCCACGCGCAGCTCACCGCCGCGGCAGAAATGGTGATGCCCATCTTCTGCTCCTCCACGCCAAAATCCGTGGTTGTGTTTCCATGGTGAACTTCGCCGCGCGCGTGAATACGCCCGGTCAAATAGAGGATGCGTTCCGTAAGGGTCGTCTTGCCGGCGTCGACGTGGGCGACGATGCCGATGTTTCGTAGGGTGTTCGTGGTCATGGTGTTTCTCTGCGCTGGGCGCACCGGTCCGTGCCCACGCGTTGGCGCAGGAGGGAGCGGCGACCCGGGGTTTCGGATCGAGCGCGATGGCGTAGCGGCGTCGTTTCGCGCAGGTTCAGCGGAGCCCATTAGGGCAAAGCTGAAAGCACGCG
>JBCCRV010000349.1:0-7652 GCA_039201085.1 Myxococcota bacterium
CGGTCTCGATGCTGGAATGCCCGACGCCGGCGCGACCGACGCGGGCGTACGGTCTGATGCGGGCGTACCGTCCGATGCGGGCGTACCGTCCGATGCGGGCGTACCGTCCGATGCGGGGGACCTGGGCAACGTCGGCGTGGCAGACGCCTCGAGCCCCACCGAAGGAATGGGCGAGGACGCAGGTGGCTCGAGCCCAACGCCCTTGGACGCCGGCGTGTCGCTCCCCGACGGCGGCGCTCTGCAGTTCGATGCGGCACCTGCACCGCCCGCCGGCGGAGAAATGAACGGGGGCTGCTCGGCTAGCGGATCGCTGCCGGCGAGTTGGTTCGTATTGGGTCTATTTGCCGTGACACGAAGGCGACGCTGAGCGCGCACGGCCCTTCGGAAGCGACGCTTACTCGAGATCCCGCGCCCTGGTCTTCAGGAACGCGTAATACTTCGGGTCGTCGTTTTCGAAGATGGCTTTGCCTTCGGACATGTACGCCAGCATCAAATGCTGCGCGGCATCGTCCAGCTCGCCGTCTTCGAAATGCACCTGCCCGTTTCGCAGATGAACGAACGGATTTCCGATCGACTGCTCGAGTGCCAGGGCGCTGTCCAGCGCCTTTCGCGCCATCTTGAAGTTGTTGCCAAGAAACGCCGCATCGGCGATGGCCACGACCACCCAAAGGGAGGCGTTCCAGTCGCCCTTCGGCATCGGTATCAACTTCCAGGCCTTGTTGTACTCGGCTATCGCCTCCTTGTACGCGCCGTCCTGGGCAAGGGCGTCGCCATCGGCGCAAAGGCGCTTGATTTCGTCGTACACATCGTCAGGAAGCTCAGCCATTTTTGGGGGTCTCCTACTCCAAGACGCATTCGCCGAGCGTGTCCGGCGTAGCGCCCTCACACCGGAAGCCATCCTGGCAGTTGGCGTTCTCCGTGCAACCGGGGAAACAGATAGCAGGTGACCCCGCTCCCAAGAGACCCGGCGTGCAGGCGATGCCCGGGCCTACACAGTCGGCAGGTGTTTCACACCCGGCAATGCAGAGGCCGAAGGGGTCGGCCGCGTCGCCGAAGTTGACGCAGATGTTGTCCACTTCACCACCGCCAGAGGTCGAACTCTGGCCGCAGAGGTTTTCGGCGGGCACGCCACCTGCGGCGCTCCGAAAGTACGGAGCCGTACAGTCGTTTACCGTGCAGTAGCCGGGGTTCGTCGGACTCAGCGCATCCGTATTGGTGAGGACGACGCATCGCGCAGCGCCGAACGGCCCCCAACATTCGCTGTCGGACGTGCAGACCGCTCCGATGTTGGGCGCCGGTACGGAGGTAAAGCTCGCTGGCGCGCAGACGCCGTTGTTCGCGACGCCGTGCCCGCCGACGCCGTTCCAGAAGCATCCATACCCCTCCCGGCAACCACTTCGACCCGTGGTAGCGTCGGTCCAGGTGCTCTCATCGTCCGGATCAGCGCCCGACCCCAGCGTACAGCCTTGAAGGCACAGCGCCTCCCCGAGCCCGCGTTCTTGGCAAACGCCGTCCCTTGCGCATGCGTTGCCCGGCAGTTCGCAGCCGGTCCGCGTGCAGGATCCACCGGTCCATTCGTTGCCTCGGCAAAACCCGTCTTCGCCGGCCGTACCTACGCCCTCGCAACGGGTGTCGTCCGTACAGTCGACGTTCGTGTCGAAGGTTGTTCCGGCCGCGTCGATGAACTCGCACCGTCCGACACTGGAGATACAGAAGCCGTTTTCTTCACAATCGGTCGTATCGTTACAGGCATCGCCGCCGCTTGCCGTCCCGTTGAAGGGTTGGCCTTCGCACTCGTAGGTGTCGGTGTTGCAGGAAGCCGACGCTAAGAAGACGAGGTTGTCGAAGCCGACGTCGTTGCCGTCGGCGTCCTGACAATTTCTAGGGTCGCCCGAACCGCCTACGGACGTGACGCAGTCGTCAGGGGACTGAATGCCCGGGAGACCGTTCGATTCGGCGCGCGATACTTGGCAGTCGAGATCTTGAGTGCAACTGCCGAAAATGCAGAGTGCGAGGTCCTCGTCACAGCGGTAACCGTCGCGGCAAACGTCGTTGTCTATGCCGTTCGGGACGCAGCGTTGGAAGCAAGCAACGACGCCTCCCAGGTCTGCGCAGCCTCCGCAGGTCCCGCAGGTGGCGTCTCCGGGGTCACTGGGGTCACACGCGCCTGGCGAGCCAGCAGTGGTAATAGCCTGCGGCGTGCACATGCCGTCTTGAAAGAGCACGTTGATGAACTGCTCGCTGCCGGCGGGCGCGCCTGCGATCGGGTCTTCCGTGCCGCCTACGGTGCCTTCGATGGGTGCAATGCAGTCTAGCGCCCCACCGCAACCGCGAGCCGCAGTGCAGGCCACAAAGTCGGTGCATTCGGGACCGATGTCCGGGACGCCACCGTCCGTGACGCCGCTGTCTGGCATGCCGCCATCCATCGGCGGCGTATCGTTGCCGAGCAGCGAGTAGCGACAGGTGGTGCCGCGGGCCTCAGACGTCGCCAGGAGCTCACCCGTGTTGAGGTCGACCGTGACGTCCGCCTCAATACCTCCGAATCCTGCAGAGCTAACGCACGTGCATCCCGTGCGTTCGCAACGGAGTCCCAAAGACGTTTCCACAAATGTCGTTTCCGATTCCGCCGTCAGGTTGATCGGGGCGCTCAGTCGGATGCACAGGTCATCGTTAGCGGAAAGCGGGAAGCCAGGCGGCACGTCAAAAAGAATGTCGCCGATGCACGTATCGCCACACTGCGGGCATGGTTCGACGAGGGTGACAGCGGCTTCGGCCGCTTGCCGCTGACCGGCCGTGTTCTCGCTCTCGAACACCAGTGCCGTCGGTTCGAGCGCAAGGGGGCGGCTGAAAACCACCGAGCAGGTCACCGCCGCGCCTGGCGCTAGAAGCTCCTCAACCGGACAAAGGCCCTCCAGCACGGAGCTATCCAGCGCTTCAGCCTCGCGCTCGAACCCGTCATCGGTCCGAATGCGAAATCGGTTGGTGCCCAACCGCAGTGCGCTGTCGGACCGGTTCGTCAGCCGAGCCATTGCGACCAAGAAACGCTCCCCCGAGGTCGGGCGAACGTCCGACAAAATACGGGCGTCGCGCAACTGCGCCATGGTCAGTGATGGCTGCTGAAGCTCGACCGCGGAGTCCATCGAGGTGTCGCGAGCGTCGGGCTCGCCGGAACCGTCCGTGGCAACCGTGTCGGCCGCTTGGTCTAGCGATGCGTCGACTCCCACATCAACGTTTTCTGCTGCGTCGACCGACACTTCAGCATCCTGAGTGGTGCTGGTGTCCGTCACGTCTGCGTCGGAGGTGGTGCCGCCGTCACCACAAGCGAGCGCGAAGAAGAGGACTGAGACCAAAGCAACGCGCGAAACGAACGCGCCCCTGCAAGCCGCGCTCAAGCTCGTCCCGTGCGCCATAAGCGTTTTGAGTTGGGTCATCGCGCACGATAGTACGATAAAGCTTGAGCAAAAGTCCGCAAAGACCGTGCGTAAACTGCATGGGAACATTCCACCCGCCCGCAAGGACGTGGGGGCCGGAGTTCTTCACAGGAACTCAGTGCGGGGAGCTGCCGAAGAGGCCGTCGTCGTAGCGGGGGGTCTCTAGGAGCTGGCCGTTCGGGCCGTCGCGGCGGATGACCATGGTACGGCGGCTGATGACGTCGTCGCTTTCGCGCGCGAACACAGTGACGTAGTTGATGCCGCCGTGAAGGGGGACCGTGGCCTCGTAGTTGAGGCGGTTTCCGCCCTCGGCGTTGGCTTGGTAGTAGACCTTGCGGGCGCCGGCGAAGATGTAGAGGTCGCGTACGCGGACGTCGTCTTGGGCGCTTCCGCGGAGCACGATGCTCTCGTTGCGCGTGACGAGGTCGATGTTGCCGGCGATTTCCACGCTCGGTGGGCGGTGGTCGTAGGCGAATTCGATGCGGGCACTGCTTCGGCCTCGGCCGCCCGTGACGGAGCTGGCGGGGACCCAGGCGGGCTCGCCGTCTTCAAGGGCCACGCGCACGAAGGCGCCCACGCGGGCGCTTTGCTCACTCACGAGCTCGCCGCCGACCACCGTGCCGACGGGGTCCGCGCCTTCGAGCGGCGCGACGCGAAGAACCGTGCCGTCGGCGATGCGCACGCTGCCGCTCGCGCCTTCCGGCGCGGTGCCGCCCGCGGCGGGCAGCGGAAGAATGACCTTTTCGGTGATCGCTTCGCGGAGGTCCGTATCGATGAGGCTTATCTCCAGCTTAGCCTCGCTGCGCGCGAAGTCGTTGAGCACTTCGAAGCCGAACTTCACCACGCGCTCCTCGCCGGGAGCGATGTTGTCGATGCGAAAGCGTCCGGCGCGCAGGAGGATGCCGCGACCGCTCAGGTTACGGAGGTTGGCGTGCGTTTCGTAGGAGGGGCCGTCGCCGCTGTTGCGCACGTGCAGGTAGAGGCTGCCGCGTTCGCCGCGCTGCATGACGCCGTCGCCGTTGCCGCGTACGTCGTCGGCGACGTGAACCGAGTAGGCGAAGACGGGACGGGGCAGGGCGCGGACCGTCGTTCGGATCTCCGCGGGCTCGGGCGCGTGGTCGTGCAGCTCGGAGAAGTTCACGGTGATGCCGTCGGCGCGGTCCGGCGTGTCGCGCGGTACACGGCAGACCCGCTCGTTTTCCTCCGTCTTGCAGACGCCGAGCGTCGCCGTCCATTCGCGCGTTTCGCCCGGCGCCACGCGGCCGAAAACCAGCTCGCGGTCGTCGAAGAGCTGGTTTGCGCTCTCGGTGACCGCACGCAGGCGGTAGAGGGGGTGCTCGCCCGTGTTGGTCACGCGCACGCGAAGCTGGAAGGGTTCGCCGGCCCGCGTCGTGTTGTTCGGCGCGCTGGTGCTTACCTCGACCTGCACGTTCGATGCGCCCTCGTCGGCGCCTTCGCTCCAGTCGACACCGAGGCGGCGAAGCTCGGCGATGGCAGCCCCCATTTCGCGCTCGCGGGCGGCGTTGATGACGGCCTGAGCGTCTTCGAGCATCTCGCGGCGGCCCGGGCGCTGAGCGTTCGCGACCAGTTCGCGGGCGAAGCGCAGGAGAAACTGCTCTTCTTCCTCGTTCTCCGTGTCCTGAGCATCCGCTTCACGCAGGCGCTGCCTATCTTCGCCACTGAGGTAGTAGCGAAGTACGGCGTCGGGCCCATCGGTTGAATCCGTGCGTTCGTTGGTCAGCGCGCTGCGCAGGTCCGATTCGCGCAGGTAGCTGTCGGGGTCAATTTCGAGATCCATGTCCTCGGCGTCGACGGTCATTGGATCGATGCCAATGTCGGGGAGAATGCCGACGCCCTGAATCGACACCTCACCGGGCGTCAGGTACTGGGCGATGGTCAGCTTCAGGGCCGAACCGTCCTGAAAGTTGTTCAGCACCTGCACCGAGCCCTTGCCGAAGCTGCGCTGGCCGATGATGAGGGCGCGGTCGTGGTTCTTGAGGGCGCCGGCCACAATCTCGCTCGCGGATGCGCTCGAGCCGTTGACCAAGACCACCATGGGGTAGTTCGGTTCGGTGCCGGGACCGTGGGCAAACTTCTGGTCCTGCTGGCGGGGGTCCGGCGAGGACGTCGTCACGATGGTGCCGCTTGAAAGGAACGTGTCGCTGATGCGCACGGCCTGGTCGAGGAGGCCGCCGGGGTTGTTTCGGAGGTCGAGCACGAGGCCCTGAAGATCCTGCCGATGCAGGTCCGCAAGCGCAGCCATCAGGTCTTCATGGGTGTTGCCCTGGAAGTTGTTGATGCTGATGTAGCCGACATTGTCGCCGAGCATGCGATGGTCGACGCTGTCGATGTGGATGCGTGCGCGCACGAGCTCGACGCGGCGCTCGGCGCCGTAGCGGCCGTTTTCACCGCGCCGCTGAATCCACACGCGCACCGGTGAACCGGGCGGGCCGCGCAGGCGGTCGACGGCTTCCGTAAGCGGCATGTTGAGTGTCGACTCGTCCTCGATCTTTACGACCCGATCGCCGCGCTGCAGGCCGGCGCGCTCCGCGGGCGTACCTGGCATCGGCCGAATCACCGTCAGGTGCCCATCGCGAATCGAGATGACAATGCCCAAGCCGCCGAACTCACCGCGGGTGGACATCTGCATTTCTTCGAAGACGTCCGGCGTGAGCAGCACGGTGTGCGGGTCGAGGGTGCGAAGCATCCCGTTGACGGCCGTGTACTCGACCTCGTGCAGCTCGATGTCCTCGTTCCGGAGGTTCGTCTGCAGAAATTCAAAGACCTCGCCGAAGCGGGTGGAAAGGGACCAGGGGCTGTCGACCTCCGCCGAGAAGGTGCGGCGCTGGTCGTGCACCTGAATGGCAAGCTCGTTCTGGCCTTCGCTGTAGTCGACCATCACCGGCGCGACGGAGCGCTGAATCGCGTTCAACCCGCTGAGCAGCATCCGCTGGTAGTCGATACGATCGGGCTCGACGTAATGGTTCGACACTTCGAGGGCCGCGCGGGTGAGCACGCGAAGCTCCGTCGCGTCGTAGGGGTCCTGCCCACGGGCCGCCTGCGCACGCTGCGAGGGGTCGATGTCGATCCCGAGGCCGTTGTGAAAGAACCTGGGGAGGCCGAAGGCGGCGGCGAGCACGACCAGGGCGAGGAGCGGTTTCCAGAAGTTGTTCATGATGGGAAGGAAAGACGTGCTGGCGAAAGCGGCCGCCCTCTCAGCGAGCATAGTTACCCCCTCCCGAGACGACCAGGGTCCCGTTTCGATCGAGGAAAAATAGGTGGACCTTCAGGGTCCCTAACGCGGGGGCCCGGGCGGGCATTCGCTCGCGCCTGTACTTTTCCCCGGTTTGGGAGCAGACAAGCCGGCGATGGGCCGCGAGAACGAGCCGCTCTCGCTGGACGACGAGGTTCGGGCGTTGCGGCGAAAGGGCCGGCGCACGCAGCGCATCTGGCTGGCGGCCATCGTTGGAAACTTGGTTGTTTTCGGACTTCTCATCGCCGTGCCCTACGTGCGCGCACACCGTCGCCTGGGGCACGCTCGAACGCAAGCGGCACGCCTGGCGGTCTGTTTGTGCGGTGGTGAGGTGCGCGCCCAGGGGCTGGCGCTGCCCGACCCGGCGCACGAAGGGTACGCGGAACGCTTCTGGTCCGAACCGAGCTGGCCAAGGCGTTGCGCGGTCGAGCTGGACGATCTCGTCCCAGAGCCGACCTTCTGGCTCCTTCCGGACATTCGAGAAGCCGAGGTCGATGCGCGACGCGCCGTCGAGTTGGTGCGCGAAGAGCTTCAAGGCGCGGCCGACGCGGACCGGGCGAAACCCGTGCCAGACCGGCCGTGGCGGGCCATGCAGCGTCTTTTAGCCGCGCTCACCCTCTGGTCCGAGTCCGTGAGCGATGAACCGGTCCTCGGGGCTCTGATCGCCTTTCCCACTCCGGTCGGGCCGCTGCGGCCGGAGCGGGTGCCGATGCAGGCGTCCGAGTCGGCGGCGCTCACGATTCGCCCCTACGCGGACGGCGCCGAAGCCCTCGCGCTCGACGGCCGGGGCGTGTCGTGGGTACGGGTACACGGCGGCCGCGTCGATGGGCGGCGTCTGCGTCGGCCGCAGCTCCTTCGCGAGGGCTGGCTCGCGCGTGAAGGTCCGATCCTGCTCTTTGCGATGCGTGACGAGCGCTGCGGCGAAGGCTGCGCCCGGCGGGCCTCGGGGGTGGTGAAGCTCGATGACG
>JBCCRV010000350.1:0-7639 GCA_039201085.1 Myxococcota bacterium
AGAGACCTGACCAGCATTGCCGCGTCGTCGCTTTGCGACGACAGCACGGCGCTTGCAGCCATCCAAACCTGGACCCCTATGCTTATAGGGGCGCTGCGGATTCAGACGCTCCATCCGTCGCACTGTCGGCGAAAATCGCCGGGCGGCAATGCTGGTCAGCTCTCTAGCAGCGCGGCACGCGCTGCTGTGACTTTTCTCTGCGCTCGATCGCCGTTCCGACGCTAGACCTGCCGCCACGCGGAAAACCCGCAAAAGGAGAACACCATGGCAAAGAATCTTTCGAAGGAAATCTGGATCGTCGCGGCGAAGCGCACCCCCTTTGGCGCGATGAACGGCAGCCTCAAGGGCATCAGCGCGATCGACCTCGGCGTGCTCGCCGGCAAGGCGGCCCTCGAGCAGTCGACGCTGCAGTCGGATGAAATCGACCAGGTCGTGCTAGGCAACGTGCAGCAGACGAGCTCGGACGCGATCTACGGCGCCCGCCACGTCGGCCTAAAGGCCGGTATTCCGATCGACAAGCCGGCCCTCACCGTGAACCGCCTTTGCGGCTCGGGCTTTCAGGCCGTTGTCACCGCCGCCGAGCAGATTCTGATGGGCGAAGCGAAGGCCGTACTCGCCGCCGGCTCCGAGAACATGAGCCAGGCGCCGCACAGCATCTACGGCCTGCGCGACGGCCAGAAGTTTGGCCGTCCGCCAAAGATGGTCGACACCCTCTGGGAGTCGCTGACGGACAGCTACTGCAACACGCCGATGGCCGTAACGGCGGAGAACCTCGCCGAGAAGTACGGCATCAGCCGCGAAGAGTCGGACGCCTTCGGCGTGCGCAGCCAGCAGAAGTGGGCAGCGGCTCAGGAAGGCGGCTTCTTCGCCGATGAGCTCGCGCCCGTGACGATTGAAACGCGCCGCGGCACGAAGGTCGTGGAGCGCGATGAGCATCCCCGTCCGGAAACGACGATGGAGAACCTCGCGAAGCTTCCGCCCGTGTTCAAGAAGGATGGCGTGGTCACCGCGGGCAACGCATCGGGCATCTGCGACGGCGCCGCCGCGCTCGTGGTCGTCGACGGCGCTTGGGCGAAGACCCGTGGCCTCAAGCCCCTCGCGAAGATCGTACAGTGGGGCGTCGCCGCCGTGGAGCCGACGCTCATGGGCATCGGTCCCGCGCCAGCGATTCGCGGCGCCCTCGACCGCGCCGGTCTGACGATCGACGAGATCGATCTCTTCGACGTCAACGAGGCCTTCGCGCCCCAGTTCCTCGCCGTGCAGAAGGAACTCGAGCTTCCCGAAGAGAAGGTCAACGTGAACGGCGGCGCCATCGCCCTCGGCCACCCGCTCGGGGCCACGGGCGCGCGCATCACGACGAACCTGATCTACACGGCCCGCAAGCTCGGCAAGAAGTACAGCGTCGGCAGCGCCTGCATTGGCGGCGGTCAGGGCATCGCCATCGTGCTCGAAACCGAGTAGCAAGCTCGCTTCGCGAGCTTGCTTGTGAAGAAGAAATAGGCGCCGCGCTCCGATTTCTGGGGCGCGGCGTTTCTGCGCATGTCGCCGTGAGCGCGTTTCACGAATGGCGTACTTTAAGCGGATGTGATCTTGCGAACGTCAGCGCTCGAGAACTCCGCCAATCGATCGCTGAAGTCGGGGTGCAGGTTCGCGGCCACCAAGCACGAGCGCGCCGCAGACGAGGGACCAAACCAGCCCTACCCGTTCGGTTGGAGAGAGCGAAAGCCAGTACTCCATGTCCTTCGCTTCCATCTCCTCGAAGGAGGAGGCTACGCCTCCAGTCCAAGTGGCGCGCCGCTGGGCCGCTCGTTCTTCCCGCGTCTTCACCCTCGGATTGTAGCAGCTGACACAGTGTATGTCTGGCTGCAGCTAGTCGAGCAATGGCGAGGGCGCGAGGGTTTGGCCGAGCGTTTTCATCGCCTCTTCGGCGGCGGCGAAGGCACCCTGCGGGGTCTCGGCGGTGGCCGTGAGGTGGCCCATCTTGCGGGCGGCGCGGGCTACGCGCTTGCCGTAGACGGTCACGTCGACGCCGTGGGTTTGCAGCACGCCCGATACGTTGAGGCCGCCCGCTGGATCCCACTGCTCGCCGAGGAGGTTGGCGACGACCACGCTGCCGAAGACGTCCGTCTCGCCAAGGGGCAAGTCGAGCACGGCGCGGGCAAGCTGGGCGAACTGGCTGGTGCGCGCGTGACCCAAGGTCGTATGAAAGCTGTTGTGCGGACGCGGCGCCATCTCGTTGATGAGCAGCGTGCCGTCCTTCAGCAGGAAGAGCTCGACGGTGAGCAGGCCGACGAGCTCGAGCTTGTCGGCGAGGCCGCGAGCGAGGCCGATCGCCGCCGCGAGAACGTCATCAGCCACGGGCGCGGGCAGAAGGGTCCACTGCAGAATCTGTTGCTCGTGGTGGTTAAGCGCCGCGGGAAAGGCGCGCCACTGGCCGCTCGGGGAACGCGCGACCTGCACGCTGATCTCGGCGAGAAAGTCGACGTTCTGCTCAACCACCACCGGGCACTGGGCGACGAGCTCCGCCGCTTCTTCGGCTTGCGCGTCGCTTTGCACGCGCACCTGGCCCTTGCCGTCGTAGCCGCCGCGCGTCGCCTTCACAAAGGCCGGTCGACCCACTTCTTGAAGGGCCGACGCCAACTCGGCGCGGCTCGCCGCATGCAGCACCTTCGGTACGGGAAATCCGCCGGCCCGCAGCCACTCACGCTGCCGCTGCCGGTCTTGCACGACTTCGAGCACCTCGGCGCTGGGCCGAACGGGCGCGTGCTGGGCCGCCGCTCGCATCGCATCGAGTCCTACGGCTTCGAGATCGACCGTAACGGCGGCGCATCCGAGGGCCAGGCGCTGGGCCGCGATCGCGTCGTCGAAGGGCGCCGTGATCAGCTCGTTGCATACGGTGGCCGCCGGACAGTGCGGATCCGGATCGAGCACGCGCACGGCGTGGCCAAGCGCCTGCGCGGCCACGCACGTCATGCGTCCGAGCTGACCGCCGCCGAAGATGCCCAGGACCGGCGGCGAGACGACGTGCGGCGTGAAGCTCATTCTTCGCCGCCGTCGTAGACCGCAAGGGTGCGTGCTTCCAGCACGCCGTCGCGCCGACGGTCGCGGCGCGCCTGAAGGCGTGCGTGCAGGCCCTCGTCGCTGCGCGCGAGCAGTGACGCTGCAAAGAGGCCCGCATTGGTCGCGCCGGCCTTGCCGACTGCAAAGGTCGCTACGGGCACGCCACCGGGCATCTGTACGATCGAAAGAAGCGCATCAAGGCCGCTCAAGCTCGTGGCTTCAATCGGTACGCCCAGCACGGGAACGAGCGTCTTGGCGGCGAGCATGCCGGGCAGGTGGGCTGCGCCGCCGGCGCCCGCGATGATGGCACCAAGGCCGCGCCCTTCGGCCCCTTCGGCGAACTCGAAGAGCCAGTCGGGCGTGCGATGCGCCGACACGACCAACATCTCGAAGGGCACGCGAAGCTCGCGCAGGACGCTTGCGGCGTGGTCCATCGTAGGGCGGTCGGACGTGCTGCCCATGACGATGGCAACGAGGGGCGAAGGTGCGGCCACGCTGACCCTGTACCGCGGCCGTATGGCCTCGGGCAAGGGGCACCGCGCAGCGTGGACGAATACGCTACGGTGCGCCCATGGCTTGGGCGCTTCGAATCGGCGTGACGCTCTCGTGCTGCATCGCGGGTGTGGCGCAGGCGCAGTCGGCCCGCGAGCCCTTTGAGCGCGGCCGCTTCCGCTCCGACGCAGGCGACTAGGAAGGGGCCATCGCCGCCTGGGAGCCTACGCGCAGGACCCGCAGCCACTGCTCCTCTTCAACCTCGCCCAAGCCCACGAGCGCCAAGGCCAGCTGGAGGAAGCGGTGGCGTACTACGAGCGCTTCCTAACGGCCGCGGATGCGGCGGACACGGCCCGGCCCGCGGCGGAAGCGCGCGTTCGCGCGATTCGTCAGCAGCTCGAACGTCCGGGCATCGCGCTCGGTGCCCGCCGGCGCCGAAGTTCAAATCGACGCGACGGTGACGTCTGCACGGGCCGCGAAGTCTGCACGACCGCCCGCACGTACGAATCGGCGGGCGGGCTGGTCTGCGAAGACGACGGGGACCCGTACAGCACCGTCGAATGCGACCCGAAGATGGGATGCCTAGTTCGGCAGGTCGACGGCGACGAGGACGGCTTTAGCCCGGGTGAGTGTTCGGCCGGCTCGCCACTTCGTGGCGGCGACTGCGAAGACGAGGAAGACACGATCAACCCCGATGCAACCGAACGCTCCGACGACATTGACCACGACTGCGACGGCGCGTCGGACGAGGGCGGCAACGTGATGGTGGAGTGCAGGCCCGATCGCGACACGGACGGATTCGGCGACATGAGCGGCGAAGTCGTGCGCGACTGCGTCTGTCCCGTTGGCTTCGTGGCTCCGCGCGCCGATGGTGTGCGGGACTGCAAGGACCGCGTCGCCGACATTCGACCTCAGCAACCCTTGTTCTTTTCTATGGCCGCGCACGACCACCTTCCGCCCTTCGACTACAACTCTGCGACGGCGTAGAGACTCGGAGGTTCCCGAGTCCCGCCGACCGCTGCACCCGGGCGGGCTCAAACTGCATTGGCGGCGGTTGGATGACTCAGCTCGTGCCCGGCTGCAGCCAGCGGCGGGAGTTTCAGCGACGCACGCTTCGCACGGGCAAGGACGATTTCTGTGTCTCAGAGACCGTAAACCTCACCCAGACCTGCTGATAAGGGCGGACAACCCGCCCCAGTGCTCGAGGCGCGTGCGTAGAGATGGCGGCTGGCCGAGGTGCTTCTTTCCCCCTATTGCTTCTTCCATGCGCGGATTCGTTCTCCTCACGGTGCTTCTTTCCATGGGCTGCGGCGCGGACCAATCGTCCACCGAAAGCGCCGAGGCCACCGTGCATCAGCGGGCGCCGGAGTTCAGCGCCGAGGACCAAAACGGCGAGACGATCACCCTGGAGTCTCAGCGTGGCAAGGCCATCGTACTCTATTTCTATCCGCGCGACGCGACGCCCGGCTGCACGACGGAAGCCTGCGCCTTTCGCGACGCATGGGACCGCATCCAGGGCGCCGGCGCCACGGTCTTTGGCGTCAGCACGGACGACGTCGAGTCGCACCGCGCCTTCGCCGAAGAGCACAACCTGCCCTTTTCGCTGCTTGCCGACACGGACGGCCGCATCGCCGAGAGCTACGGCGTCCCCGTGCGCATGGGCTACGCTCGCCGCATGACCTTCCTGATCGACGGCGAAGGCGTGGTTCGCCGAATCTTCGAAGACGTCGACCCGGGTGTTCACGCGGACGAGGTGCTGTCGGCGATCGAAGAGCTCAACTAGAGCTCATCCCAGAAATCGCCGTGGCCAGGTTTATGAACAGGTTGCGCGAAACTCCGCGTCCGCGAAGCGAAGTAAATGCCGAGCATTTGCACGGTGAGGGGATGGCTGAAGATCGTGTGAGCCGGCGGAAACATGGCCGCGCAACTTTTGGGAGGAGCTCTAGTCACGTGTCCGCCTTCGAGCCCCGTTTCCCATAAAGCTGGGCTCTAGCCACCATCGGGCACGGCTATGGGCGCGTAACCTCTGCGCGGCTCAAGCTTCAGAATGCGCATCGCATCCGCTTTATTTGCTTCCTGCATGCTCGCTGGCTGCTTTGGCAGTTCCACTTCCTCACCCGTGGGCATCGACGCCGCGGTCTCGGTGAACGACGCCTCGATTTCCACGGACGCGGCGCCCACCCAGTGCGAAACCTGGTGCCTATCGCGCGCGATCGACGAGGATCCCGCCGTACCACCGACGCCCTGCCTGAGTAGGCAGGACTGCCTCGTCGAGTGCGAAGCGACGCTAGCGGTTGCCCCAGACGAGGACGTGCAGTTCTGCATCGAAGAAGACGCGCTCTGCTTCATCAGCCTAGAAGACTGCGCCCTCGATACCTTCGGCTTCCGTCGATGAGCATCACCCGCACGAACCCAAGACTCGGAAGCATCGCTGTGAACCGCAACCTATACGTGTGTCGTTGGTGCAAGGGGGACTCCGCGAGATGTCAACAAACCGCGGAGGAACTCAGCCTGTTCGAGAGTGCCGATGAAGGGGACTAGCAGAACCCGTCGAACGCTGCCGTCGCTCACTCGGACCCATAGCGTCCATACACCGTCTTTTTCGGGATTCGAACTGCTCGCCTCCGCACGAATCCAGACGGCAAGGAGTTCGTCAAATCGAACCGGTCCATAGATTTTTCGAAATATGGGACCAGCGACGCAGCGAGCACAGCTTTCGTCGAGTACCAGAGTGACTCTATCTCTGACGGCTCGAATCGCGAAGAATGTGAGGAGAGTGCTCACTCCACCGGTCGCGAGGATGGAAAACACTCCGAGAGCAAAGCTGGTCGTGTTTGGAAAACGGCCCGTCAGCACCTGAACCGTTTGAGCGACGGCAACGAAGAACATACAAACGGCGCCGAAAGTCTGACCGAAAACGGGCTCGTAGGGTCGGCGCTGAAGCTCTACCGAAATACGCGGAGCTGCCCCGTCGCGATAGCCACCAGAACTTGTTTCGCGGACCAGGACCAATCCATCCGGCGGATCGTTCGTATCGTCCGGGTCTACTGGAAGCATCGACCTACAGTAGACGAAATTACTCCAACGACGAAGAGAGTGCCCGACTCGACCAGACCACCACCAGGAATCGCACATGAGAACGTGATGTCGGGAACATGAAGGTTTGCACACTGTCTCGCGGGCCATGGAGGAGCGTTCGAATGGAACGCCTAGCCGCAGCCCGCGGCTGGTCCGCGCCCTCTTCGCACCGCAAAACTGGGCGCTGCTGGGCGTTGCGCTGACAGCCGTACCTCTGCTTTGGGTATGCCTGCGAGACCCTAACTTCGTACCCGATGTCATCGGCGACTGCGGCTCAGCGGCAGCGGCGCTATTCGCCTTCCTTGCGAGCATCATCGCGCTCTTGGTCGTCGTAGACCGGTCATTCAAGCACCTAGAGCGCCGCCTGCCATCGCTGATCATTCCCGCACTGGTGCCGCCTGTCTTGGCCTGCCTCATCGGCAGTGAGGTGCCCACGCTGCGCCCATCCGCACACGTGCTGATTCGACCGGAAGTGATCTCGCTGTCGCGGGCTCAGACCGCGCTCACCATCGCGAGCGGCGCGAGTACGCTACTGCTTCTGGCCGCTGCGTGGGCTCTTGCCGTCCGCGCTTTTTCTCGGCGCTCTCGATGGTCTGGGAACGTCTTCATCATGACCCTCGCCGTCTGGGCCGTCGGAGTCTGGGCGCTATTCTCGTGGCTGCCGGAGTGGGAGTGCACGGGTTACTTCGTCGCCGCGATATGCACGCTCTTCGCCGCCCTTACGGCGTTCACAAATGCTTGCGTTGGGCCCCGCGTACCCGCGCGCGTTCCTCAGGTAATGCCGCTCCTTAGCGCCGCGGGTTGCGCCCTCGCGGCGTGTGCGCAGGTGGGACTGAGCATGGGTGAACTTTGGCGCGTCGGAGCTCATGCGTCCCGCGCAGACATGTATGAGGGCCTCGTAGGTACGTGGGAGTTGGTCCTCAGAGGCCTTCAAGTCGATCTGAGCTCCGACGCGCCAAAGTTCACCCATGCTCAGTCCCACCTGCGCACACGCCGCGAGGGCGCAACC
>JBCCRV010000351.1:0-7624 GCA_039201085.1 Myxococcota bacterium
ATCGCGCGGGGCTTCCGTGGGTTCGGCCATCGCCTGCGGCCAGCCGCTTGCGGTGAGCTTTCGGCTCACGGCTCTTCGAAGCGCGGAAGACGCAGAAGCGTTTCCCAATTGGCTTGGTAAAGGGTCGGCGATGGCAGGCCGTCAATGAGCCCCTGAAGCGCCGCCATGCGTGCTTCTCCTGCGAGGAGCGTTCGAATCGGCTCGACCGAATCGCCAAACGGCGGTGCGTCGACGCCGTCGGCGAGCGTTGCGATCGTCTCTTCGTACTTGGTGCGCACGTCCTCCATCGAAATCGTGTCTTCGGGAATGCGCTCGGCCACACCATCTAGGAGGTGCTGAACGGCGGCCTGGCGCACGACCCGTTCGTCGAAGGCGATGCCGCGACGCTCCGCTTCCGCCAAGAGCAACGCGTCTTCGACCAGCGAATCGAGGGCCGCTTCGCGGCTTAGGCCGCGTTCACGTGCGCGCTCAGTGATGTCCTCGGCGACGACGGCGTGCGAGCCGACGCGCGCCACTGCGTTCGGCACGGGCCCATCGCCGCCGCACGCGGCGAACAGCGCGATCACTCCGCAATGGAGGGCCGAAAGAGCTCGAGGGACGCCCCAAGGAGCCCCATACCGACGACGGCATTCACCACCGCCCGAACGAAGCGCGGCACGGCGGCGTCGTAAACGGCGAGTCCCAAGACCCCCAGCGCTGCAACGAGCAGCAACCAAGCAAGCGTCTCTCGAAGCCATCGCGGCACCGGTGCTACGCCATTCCGTAGCCCTTGAGCTTCTTGTGAAGTCCCTCGCGGGTGATGCTCAGGGTCTTGGCGGTGGCGGTCTTGTTGTTGTTGTGCGCCTCAAGGGCCTCGGCGAGTACGGCCTTCTCGTAGGTCTCGACCATCTCTTTGAGCGTTCCGCGAATCGTTCCGACGTGCACTGCCGAGGGCTTCGACTGGCGCACCCGGTCCGAGAGATGCTTCGGCTCAACGAAACCTTCGTCTTCAACCTGAATCACCAAACGCTGAACCTCGTTCTCTAGCTCGCGAACGTTGCCGGGCCAGTGGTAGGTGCGCAGGATCTCCATCGCTTCCTGGCTGAAGCCGCGAACGGCGCGCGCAAACTCCTGCGTGTAGCGCTTGAGAAAGAACTCGGCGAGCAAGCCGACGTCGGCGCCGCGCTCGCGAAGGGGCGGAAGACGTATCGGAAACACCTTGAGTCGGTAGTAGAGATCTTCGCGAAAGCGGCCCTCACGCACCTCCTTCTCGAGGTCGCGATTCGTGGCGGCGACGATGCGCGTATCGACGGCCTTCGTGCGATTCGCGCCAACGGGGCGAATCTCGCCTTCCTGAAGCACGCGAAGCAGCTTCGCCTGAAGCGGCAGCGCCATCTCGCCCACTTCGTCGAGAAAGAGCGTGCCCCCATCGGCCAGTTCAAAGAGGCCCTTCTTGTCCTCCGTCGCGCCGGTAAATGCGCCCTTGCGGTGACCGAAGAGCTCGGACTCGAGAAGGTTCTCGGGCATGGCAGCGCAGTTCTGCGCCACGAAGAGTCGCTCCTTGCGCTTTGACCAATAGTGGACCGCGCTCGCCGCGAGCTCCTTGCCCGTGCCCGTCTCGCCTTCGATCAGCACCGTTACGCGCGTGTCAACGACCTTGCGAAGCTGCTCGAAGAGCTTCTGCATCGCACGGCTCTCGCCAATGATGCCGCCGTTTCGCCGGCTCTCTTCCTTCCGCTTGAGGTAGACGTTTTCCGTGCGCTGGCGCTCTTCGGCGACGCGCAAGCGGCCGATGAGGCGCGCACGCGCAAAGGCCTGGCTCGCGCTCTGCGCGAGCAAACCAAGCACGTCGAGGTCGCCTTCCTTGAAGATCCCCTTCGAGGCCCGGTTATCCACCTGAAGCACGCCGATGATCGCTTCACCTTCCCAAAGGGGTACGCCGATCGTCGAGAGGATCTGCGCGGCCATGATCGAGGCGGTCTCACCAACTTCGCTCTTCGCGTCGGCGGCAAGCACCGCCGCGCGTTCCTTCACGACCTTCTTGAAGACGCTCTTTGTGACCGGAATCGTCTCACCGCCCTCGCCACCGCGTACACGGCTACCGACGGGAACGTAGCGCGAGGACTTCTTTGACTTGCCGTGCTCGTCGACCTCGCGCAGGGCGACGGTGACGTGCGTTGCACGCGGAAGGAACGCGAAGGTCTGCGCCGACACGGCGTCGAGCACGTCGCTCAAGTCCATCGCCGCCGTGATCGCACGCTGCGCTTCGTAGAGCTGGTTGAGAAGTTCGCGCGGTGTTGCGTCAGGGGGACGTTCGAGTTCGCTCAGGGGACGAACGGATACAAAGTCGCCCTCGTCCGAATCCTGAATGGCGACGGAGATGCGCGCGGGCGCGGTCTCTTCGCCAAGCTCGATGACGTCACCCGGGGCCAAGACAAGCTCGCGCCCCGGTTGGCCAGCAAGATCAACCGTACCCTCGCCCCGACTGACGCGGGTGCCGTTGGTGCTGTGGTGGTCACGCAGCACGTACTGGCGGCCGTTGAACACGATGGAAGCGTGTTTAGCGCTCACCGAATGGTCGCGAAGGTGGAGCTCGCTCGACTCGCCCCGACCCAGGTTCACCAGGTCGTCATCACCGTGGTAGCTCTGGCCTTGGCTTTCGCCCGCAAGCACCTCTAGTCGAATCATCGAAGGTTGCCTACATCCGCGCCCGAAGTCGGGCTTGGATCGGGAGTGCGTCTTGGGAGAAACGCGTCCAGATGCCGCGGCCGTCTTCCGTTCGCTCGAGCTCGGAGATGCGCTCGACGGCCGCTTCGCTGCCGCCGCTCGCGATGCGGTCCAGGGCGTAGAGAGCGGCGAAGCGAACGCCGATGTCCGAATGGCCAAGCCGCTCGACGAGGGCGGTGATCGCTTCGGCATTGCCTGCCCCGAGGCGGCCGAGCATGGTCGCGGCCTTCTTCACGACGGCCACTTCCGAGTCGCCAAGCTTGCCGATGTAGCAGGCCAGGTCCGCGTCACACTCAATCGCGAGCGCCAGGGGCGCTGTTGTCTCCGTCTGAAACTGCTGTAAATAGGGATCGTCGTTGTCTTCGCCAGGGCGGTCCAGGCTGGCAATGAAGGCCTGCAGCGCTTCCGCTTCCGCCTTGTTGTCGAGGTTCGCGATGCCCTTCACCGCTTCGATGCGGTCGACAGGATACACGTCCGTGTCGCGGGCCTGGGCCGTCAGAAACTCGATGTAGCTCGGGTCGTAGGTCTTGGTCATGGCTACGATGAGCTGGGCGCGCGCCTGCGCAGCCTGCGGTTCGTCGCCGAGCGAGCCGTAAACGCGTAGGAGCGCTTCGCGGACTCGCGCGCGCCCGGCGTCGTCCAGGATCAGGCTGACGAGCGCGACGCTGCCGTTCACGCGCCGAAACATGTCCTCGGAGCGCGTTTCCGCGAGAAGCGGATCGAGCGCCGCGGCAAAGCCTAGCTTGCCCAAGGTGACCGTGGCTTCCGTGCCAACGACCTGCTCGACGGACATCTGCTCAGCAGCGCCTTCGTCGCGCTCGCGGACGGCGGCGATGTAGCTCTCGGCGAGTTCGTTCGCTTCGCTATTGTTGCCGCGAAGGGTCTCGAGCAGCGGCTCGACGGAAGGCTGGCCGATGCGCACGAGCACCTCCGTTGCGACGTCGTTCATGCGCATGTTTGGTGCGTTGGGCGGGAAGAGATAGAGCGCGCGGATCATCGGCGCCACCGATTCGGCACCGGCGTGCTCGCCAAGCTGGTGGGCGGCGAGTCGGTTGATGAGAAAGTTCTGGTTGGCATCGAGACGCGTCGACGCTTCGGTCAGGACGGGAAGCGCACTCGGGTCGTCGGCGTTGCCCAACGCGCGAAGCAGCTCGATGCGCAGGCGGTTATCGATCGGGCGGTCCTGCGTGATCTTTTCGAAGGCGGCGGCCAGTGCCGAAACGACCTCCGCCTTTTTGTCGGCGGGCACATCCATGCTCATCAGTGCCTGGGCCGAGAGAATCGCATGCTGTTCGTTCACGCCCGCACGCCAATCGAGGCCTTCGATCAACGCAGGTACGGTGCGGGGATCGCGCATCTGATTCATCAGGTTAAGTAGCCGCTCCCGATTCGGGCCGTCGCCAGGGTTGGCGATGAACGCGTCGTTGACCTTTTCCGCCACGGCGTCGGTCACTGCGCGCACCCCCTCGCTCTCGCGGTTGCCGTCGTTGTCCGCCAAGGCCGCAGAGTGAATGCGCTGGATGTTCGCGATCGCACTCTGGCGACGTAGCGGGTCCGTGAGCTCGTCGGCCTGGCCGGCGGGGTCGTTTTCGTCGGCGTGGCATGCGCCCAGGCCGCCGAGGGCAAGGGCGGCGGCTCCGACACGCAAGGCGGTGCCGGAGGGCGAGAGCTGGGAAAATACGGCGCGCACCAGGGCTGCACGGGCGAATGACTTCATCGCGGTCCTCCCTGCCGGAAAACCCGGCGAATTGCGATGGCGCGACGCTATCGCTGCCTTCGAAGGACTGTCAACTGCGATTCACACTCCGCCCCTGCACCGCGCACGCGTTCGAAGGCGCGCCACGGCGCGGAGCCCCGCCACGAACCCTAGCTACGGGTGCCTTCCTATCACTCCCAATCACTCCCAAACACGGCCTTCCGCCACCATCGATCCCTCAACGGCGTTCCACTAGGTCCTATCGAGTAGCCACGCGCACCAGCTTCGCATGGGCGCACGCGTGGGATGGCGTTCGGCGCAATCGAGGACCAAGCGAAACGCCTCGCTCGCGATCGTTGACGCCCGCGAGCTGTAGTCGTCGTCGACACGGGTGATGCGCGATGGAGCATGCAGCCCGTTCAGCACATGCCCCCGGTTCAGTATCTGGGGGGCGATCATTGCGGTTTGGCGACCGTAGCCGTGTGTTCAACGTTCCTCGCCCGTCGGAGGAAGAAGAACCGCGATTTCGACGAGTCGCTTCAGACCGATTCAGAGCGTAGAAGCGGGGGCTGGGCTGCTAGCGGTGGATTCTTCGCCGCCCGAGGAGCCCGACGATTCAAAGCGCCAGACCACGTCCACTCGGCCAAGGGCGCCGGCAAATCGAAGGCGAATCGTGTCCGTATTCGGTGGGATCGTAGGCGTTCCGTCCGAATGGGCGGCGGGAAAGACCACGCGAAAGGCCTGACGGTGCACGTTGATGGTTGGAAAATAGGTGCGCTCGGCGGCGGTCGAACGCCGCACCCGCTCCACGGCCACGGGCTCCGTTTGACGGCCATCGGGATCGACGAGGATCACGCGCCACGCCGAGTTTGGCCTCGAAAGATCCTGATCGCGAAAGCGATCCCCGGCGAGCGTGATGAAAAAGCGGTGGTTCTCCTGCGCGTCGTCGAGCGATGCCCGAAGCAACGCGTTGCGGGTTTCACCCGTGAGGGCGTAGTCGGACGCGTAGCGCACCACATAGGCCCATCGAAATTCCCAAGACTCGAAGGTCGCTGTGACCCGGAGCACTTCCGAGAGCGTCGACCACTCGAAGTCCTCCTCACTTCGGGTCCATGCTTCGTACACGTCCTCGTAGTCTTCGGGCGTGAGCGAGCGCGGACCGGTGGCCAGGGAGATCGGACGCGAAGCGCAAGCCGTAAGGGCTAGACTCAGCACAACCATCGCGCCACGCATGCCTGCGAAGCTAACCGAAGCGCCCTATGGCGTCGAGGGCGGGCGGCCGACCGCGAGCAGTCCCTAGAGGAAGTCTTCGCGGCCGTAGAGCGCGTCGAAGGCCACGCCCGCTTGCGCAAAGGTCTCGGCGGCGCCCTCGCGGCGATCGACCAGGGCGAGCACCCTGACCACGACGTAGCCGGCGTCGCGCAGCGCTTCGACGGCGCGCAGCGACGAGCCGCCGGTGGTGACCGTGTCTTCGCAGAGCACGATGCGCGCTTCGGCGCCGAGATGCTGGCCGCCCTCGATCCGCTGCCCGGTGCCGTGGCCCTTGGCGGCTTTGCGAACGTAGACCGCGTCGATGGGCGCGCCGCCGTCCGTCGTGGATGCAAAGGCCACCGCCGACGCGAGGCTGCATCCACCGAGCGCAACGCCGGCTACGGCAGCGGCGCTTTCCGCCCGCACGCGCGCCAGCAGCGCTTCACCCACCAGCGCGTGGCCCTTCGCTCGAAGGGCCGTGGCCTTGCAGTCGATGAAGAAATCGCTCGTCTTGCCCGAAGCCAACGTAAACGTACCGCGGCGAAAGGACTGCGCTCGAAGCGCCTCCAAGAGTGGGTCGCTCACGAGCGAAACGTTCCGCGCAGGCGCCGCAGGTCGGGCATCGAGGTGGGCAGCGGTGCCAGAGCGGGCTTTTCCGGCGGGTCCTGACGTGAACGGGAAGGACGGCGACGCAGGGGCGCAGAGATACCGCTCACGGTGGGAATACCGTCCCCGTGCAAATCGAGCACACGCGTTTCCGCGAGCGGACTGGGTGCGGGCCGACCGGTCAGCGTGTGCAGCGCGGGGTCGTACACGTCGAGGGCGGGGGCGTCCGGATCGCCCATGTGCATTTTTCCGGCGAGCTGCGCTCCCCGTACGACCTTGATGCGCGGCGCGAAAACGTCGCCCACGAGGCGCGCGCCCGCTTCGACGCGCACGACCTCGTCGCCAAAGGCGTTGCCCTTCAGCGTGCCCCGGACGGTGATGGCGCGCGCGTGCACATGGCCGCGAATCGTTGCGCCCTCCTCCACCACGAGCAGACCAACGAGGCGGAGCGGGCCTGTGATGTGGCCGAAGACCACGAGATCGCCTTCGCCGTCGACCGAACCTTCAATGCGAACGCCGGCGGGAACCACGCTGGTGCGCGGCCTCATCGGCTCAGCTCCTCAGGAAGGGCCACGTCCATGAGCACCGTTCCGTCGAGCACGCCGCCGTCGTCGAGGGCAATGCGCGATGCTTTGACGTCGCCAATGACGCGTCCGGAAGCGCCGATGTGGGCTTCAACGGCGTTCACATCGCCGCGAAGCACGCCAGAAACGTGCACCTCGTCGGCTGCCACAGCCCCCGTGACCCGCCCCGTCGGAGCAACGGCCAACCGGCCCCGAAGCGCTACGGGTCCATCGAAGGTGCCGGCGACCTCGACGGCGCCCTCGCCTTCGATACGGCCGCGAATGATGAGGTCTTCGGCAAAATAGCCAGCGGGATCGGTCACGTGCGAACCCTACACGGCGCGCCCCCAGGCGTCGACAGCGCGGCCCGCGTTGCCTCAAGCCCAAAAGCGCTTTAGAAGGGGCGCGCGCGATGACGGCTCTCTCCTACGACGACCTGCTGGCCCCCTATTTCGAGGCGGAGACGCCGCGGCAGAAGTGGGTCATCGGCACCGAAGCCGAGAAGTTTGGCGTCTACGCAAACGGCCAGCCCGTGCGCTACGAAGACGGCATCATTCGCGTCCTGAAGATCCTTCGGGACGAGCACGGCTGGACCCCAACGCCGGAGACGGCGGGCGGTCCGCTCATCGCGCTCGGTCGGGGCCGCGCGTCGATCACGCTCGAACCTGGCGGCCAGCTGGAACTCAGCGGCTCGCCCCTCGACTCGATCCACCAAACGCACCTCGAGTTTCTAGGCCATCGGACAGAGCTTTGCCGCATTGGCGATCGGATGGGTGGATTGCGGGAAAAGAACCGAATGGCA
>JBCCRV010000352.1:0-7612 GCA_039201085.1 Myxococcota bacterium
CCCACGCTCACCCCTCACTCCCCACGCTCACCCCTCACGCTCACCCCTCACCCCTCACGCTCACCCCTCACGCTCACCCCTCACTCCCACGCTTACTCACCCCTCACCCCTCACCCCTCACCCCTCACCCCCACGCTCACCCTCACCCTCACCCCTTCCTCCGAATACGTGTGTGTCGGTATTCCGACGGGTTAAAATCCTTAGTTTTGCATGTTTGGTGGTTGGCTCCGCTCATGTGTCAGTGGACCAACGGGGGAGAGAAGCGTGAGCGTGTGAGGAGTGGGGAGTAGGCGGAGGCGAGTAAGGGGGACGAGCGGAGGCAGCAGTGCGAGCGCGGCGGTCGACCAGCAGGGAGCTGCGCTCCCCAACGCCCGCTTGATTTTGAACACTGGTCAATAAGCGGGTTGACTATCGTTCAATAAGGCGCCAGAGTCAGCACTGGAGGTATTGCATGCCCGTTCCCACGCCCTCATCCCCAAGCCCTTCCACGGTCCGCTCGCCGATTCCCGTTCGACGTCAGCGTCACGATTGGAACGCCGTACCCTCGAACTGGCTGGGGGGCGACCTTCTCGCCTCTGCGATCGCCGACGGCGCAAACCTTCTCTTTCCGGAAGGCGAACGCTTCTTCGTGCGAAGCGTTCGCGCCTTCGAGCACGCGATCGAGGACGGGGTGCTCCGTCAGCAACTTCGCGGCTTTTACGGGCAAGAGGGAAACCACGCGCGCGAGCACGAACGCTACTTCGAGATGCTGCGTCAGCGCGGCGTGCGTTTTGATGGCTTCCTAAAGGTCTTTGGCCGAAACCTCCGCTGGCTCGAAGAGAAGGTTTCGCCGGAACTGAATCTCGCGGCCACGGCCGCAAGCGAGCACTTCACGGCGTTGATGGCGGAGAACGGCGTGGTGCACGGCACGCTGGACGAAGCTCACCCCATCATGCGCGATTTTCTTCTCTGGCATGCCGTGGAGGAGATCGAGCATAAGGCGGTCGCCTTCGACGTCCTGAAGAGGGTGGACCCGCGTTACCGAACGCGCATTCTCGGTCTGCTCATTGCGTCGATCATGCTTTCTACCCACTGGGCCGCGGCCACGCTGATGATCGCGCGGCAGGAGGGCATGAGCTTTCGCGATATCGGGCGCGCCCTTGGGCGTCTTCGCCAGGCTCACAAACGCGGCGAAGGCCCGAAGAAGCGTATCGTGCGCGATGTCTTCGTGGCGGGCATTCGCAGTTACCTTCGAAAGGACTTTCACCCGGATCAGCTCGGCGACGTGGAAGCCCTTGAACGCTACATGAAGACGCGCCCCGATCTGCAGGTGCAGTCGTAGCTGGGCGCCGCGTTCCTACGTCTGCTGTGCGAGGGCAAGGACCGACGACGTCGGAATGTAGGCGCACGTCAAGGAGGAGGGACGCTGGCATCGGGCAACAGGGTGGGCGTGGGAGGCCCCTTCGAAAGACACGCCCTAGGTTAGCGCGGCGATCGATACTCGGAGCAGCAGGTCCCGCAGGGCTTGCCGATCGGTCGGCGGTGCGCCTTCTTCGCCGCTTTCCACCCAGCTGAGCACTGCCGTTTCGAAGAAGGCGATCAGTCCCGCGGCGGCGGCGGGCGGCGCCCCCTGCTCGGCGAGCCGTTCGGCGAACTGGGCCCGCACCGTGTCGATGACGGCGGTGACGGACGCGTCGCCGGCGCGTGTTCGGCGCATCAGGAACGCGAATGCGCGCGGGCCTCGAACCACAAAATCGATGAAAGCATCGATGCTGGTTGCCACCCGATCGATCGGCGGCGGACCTTCGGGCGTGAGCGTTTCGTCCAGCAGCGTGGCCGCCGCCGCCTTCACCACATCGATGTAAAAGGCGCGCTTGCTGGGGAAGTAGTGGTAGAGGAGCCCCTTCGAAATGCCCGCGGCCTTTGCGATCGCATCGATCGACAAATCCTCGTACGCGTGCGAGTCAAAGAGCTCGAAACCGAGCTTGATCAGCTCTTCGCGGCGTTCCTCCGTGCTCAGTCGCCGCCTGGGCTTCTCCTCTGCTTCCACGCTCACTCTTCGGCGGCCGGTCGGTCTGCGGCCGCCGACGAAGCGGAGGCGGCCTGGAGCGCCCAATAGACGGCCTCGGGCGTTGCAGGGCACGCCACGGGAACTTCCTGCGGCGCGTCACCGAACGCCGCCGCCGCCTGACGAAGGGCTTCGCGTGCGCTGAGCGCAAGCATGAAGGGCGGTTCGCCCACGGCTTTGCTTCCGTGAATGACGCCGGGCTCTGCTGCCTTCGGCAGGAGCTTCACGCGAAAGTCCGCGGGGCATTCGTCGAGCGTCGGCAGCTTGTACGTACTGGCGCCGGCCGTCGTAAGACGGCCCTGGTTGTTCCAGCGAAGCTCCTCACGGGTGAGCCAGCCGAGGCCCTGAATGAAGCCGCCCTCGACTTGGCCAAGGTCGACCTTCGGTGAAATCGAATCGCCCACGTCGTGAAGGATGTCGACGCGTTTGAAGCGGTACTGGCCCGTGAAGCCGTCCACTTCGACCTCCGTCACGGCGGCGCCGTAGGCGAAGTAGTGAAAGGGCTTTCCGCGGCCCGCTTCCTCGTCGTAGTGAATGTTCGGCGTGCGGTAGTAGCCCGCCGCCAGCAGCGGTACGCGCTGAAGGTAGGCGGCCTTCGTCACGGCGCCAAACTCGACGGGCGCGTCCCTCTTGCCCGCAGCCCAGACCTGACCGTCTTCAAAGAATACGTCGTCGGCATGGCAGCCGAGAAGGGTGCCGGCGACCTGCGCGAGGCGCTCACGAATCTGCTCGCACGCGTCCCGCACCGCTTGACCGTTCAAGTCCGTGCCGGACGAGGCCGCCGTCGCCGACGTGTTCGGAACCTTGTCCGTGCGCGTCGCCATCATGCGCACGGAGTCGAGCGGCACGCCGAGCGCATCGGCGGCGATCTGCAGCATCTTGGTGTGCAGGCCCTGGCCCATCTCGGTGCCGCCGTGGTTGAGCTGAATCGATCCGTCGGCGTACACGAGCACGAGGGCGCCGGCCTGATTGAAGAACGCCGTCGTGAAGCTGATGCCAAACTTTACTGGTGTGATCGCCATGCCGCGCTTCGTGTGCGGGTTGCTCGCGTTGAACGCTTCGATCGCGTCCCACCGCGCGTCGAAGTCCGCCTGTTCCTTTAGGCCGTTCCAAATGCGCTGGAGACGCTCGGCGCCCAGCACCTCCATGCCGTAGTGGGTGCGGTCGCCGGGCTTGTAGAGATTCGCTTCGCGCACCTGATGCGGCGCAAGTCCCGTCGCCCGGGCAACGCGATCGAACGCGTCTTCGACCACGACCATGCCCTGCGGGCCGCCGAAACCGCGAAAGGCGGTCTGGCTCGTCTTGTGCGTCTTGCAGACGCGTCCGGTCACCCGAAGGTTCGGCAGGTGGTAGGCGTTGTCGATGTGAAAGAGGCCGCGGGCCAGAACGGGCTGACTTAGGTCGAGGCTGTAGCCCCCGTCGCTGTAGAGCTGTACGTCCAGGCCTACGATCGTGCCGTCATCTTCGAAGGCCACGTCGTAGCGACCGAGGAAGGGATGGCGCTTGCCCGTGAGCTTCATGTCGTGCGCGCGATCGAGGCGCACGCGAACTGGTCGACCGGTTTTGAGGGTGCCGACGGCGGCGACGGCTGCCCACGTATTGGCCTGCACTTCCTTCCCGCCGAAGGCACCGCCCATGCGCAGCGATTGGCACGTGACGGCGTGTGAAGGCACGCCCAGAACCCGGGCGACGATGAGCTGCGTTTCCGTCGGATGCTGGGTCGACGCGTGCACGAAGAGCTGGCCGTCTTCGTCGACGTAGGCGAGGGCGGCCTGCGCTTCGAGGTAGAAGTGCTCCTGGCCGCCGACGAAAAGCTCGCCCCGCAGCCGGCGCGTGCCCTTGGCCATGGCCTTGTCGATTGGCGCGTCGTTTTTGGTCCGTTCGATCTTCAGCTCGTGGGCGAGAAAGCTCTCCTGCGCGATCGCGTCTTCGATCGTCAGGATCGCCGGCAGCGCTTCCACGTCGACCTTCGCCTTGAGGGCGCCGGCGCGCGCGGCGGCTTCGGTCTCGCCGAGGACCCACGCGATGGCTTGGCCGTAGTGCTGGACCTCCTTTGGAAAGAGCGGTTCGTCCTGCCGAGCCGCGCCCACGTTGCCGACACCGGGTACGTCTTCGCCCTGAAGCACGGTCACCACGCCTTCGACTTCGAGGCACGCGGTCACGTCCAGTACGCGCACGCGGGCGTGCGCTTGGTCGACGCAGATCGGCCATGCGTGAAGAACGTTCGCGAAGCGAACGGCCAGGTCGTCGGTGTAGAGCGCTTCGCCCGTCACGTGCTCGCGCGCTGACTCGTGGCTAATGGCGCGGCCGACGGCGCGGCGAGTCATGGGCGGACCTCCGCAGCGAGTTTTTCAAAGAGACGAGGCACCATCGCTTGGCGGTATTCAGCGGAGCCGCGGTGGTCGCTCATCGGCGCAAACGCGTCGCCTAGTGCCTTGAGCACGGCGCCCGTCGCGCTCAAGGGCTGCCCCACGAGGAGCGCCTCCGCGTCTTTGGCGCGCACGGGCGTCGCGGCGACGCCGCCGTAGGCAAGGCGCGCTTTCGTGATGCGGCCGCCTTCGATCCAAAGGCCGAAGCCCGCGGCTACGGTGGAGATATCGTCCATCACGCGCTTGCTAACCTTGTAGAAGCGCGCCACGTCTGGCAGCGGTTTCGGCAGCGTTACGCGCGCGAGGATCTCACCGGGCTGCAGCTTCGTTTGCCGGTAGGCGGTGAAGAAGTCCGCCAGCTCCAGCGTGCGCTCGCCCTCGCTGTGGGCCAGCGTGACCTGTGCATCGAGGGCCATCAGCGCCGGCGGCGAATCGCCGATGGGGGATGCGTTCACAAGGTTGCCACCGAGCGTGGCGCGGTTTCGAATCAAGCGGCTCGAGAAGAGCGAAAAGAGCTCGTCGAAGATCGGCAGGTCCGCGCGTCCGTGGAAGTGGTGCTCGAGATCCGAAAGGCTCACGCCGGCACCGAGCACGATTGCGTCGTCACGCTCGTCGATGCCTTTGAGCGCGTCGATGCCGTCGAGCAGCACGATGTTGTCGAAGCGGGCGTTGAAATGGTTGATGGCCACCGCCACGTCCGTGCCGCCCGCCACAAGCTTCGCCGTTGGGGCATCGGCGAAGGCTTGCCAAAGCTCGTCGAAGGTGCGCGGCCGGCGAAGGCCAACGCCGCCAGCCTTCGCTTCGAACGCGGACGGCTCTTCGGTGGGCGACTCGAGCCGCCGGGCCGTGGGGTCGTCCTTGGAAGGCGTGCGCAGCGACACAAGCGCGTCGCGGATTGGGCGATAGCCCGTGCATCGGCAAAGGTTGCCGGCGATCGCTTCAGGGTCGTACTCCTCGGCCTTTCGACCTTTGCGGTAGTACTCGGCGAAGAGGCTCGCGACGAAGCCTGGCGTGCAGTAGCCGCACTGGCTGCCGCCTTGCTCAACCATGGCCTCCTGTACGGGATGAAGGGTGTCTTCGCCGTGGCTGCCCCTCACGCCTTCGGACGTAATGAAGTGCTGCCCCGCGGCGCCCACCGCGAGCATGAGGCAGCTGTTGATCGGCACGAAGCGTGTGCCCTCGCCGTCGCCCTTGAGTTGAACCACGGCGCATGCACCGCATTCGCCCTCGGCGCAGCCTTCTTTCGTGCCGGTGAGTCCTCGATCACGCACGAAGTGCAGAAGGCTCATGTGTGGGTCCACGCCCGCAAGCGAGTGGGCCTTTCCGTTGATGAACACGGATGGAAGATCCATGGATCAGTTTCATCACGGCGGGCGGTCTCGCGCAAGCTTTCGCGCGCCCTCGCTTCCGCTAAACGACGCGATTCGAGGGCGCGGCTGCTCCAAGACGCCGCTCCTTCTTCTTGAATGGCCTATAGCCGTCCTGCGTCGAAGAGGACCGGCCCTATCCTCGACGATCACCCCTCGGTCATTTAGCGAGCGGACGCGAGCTGCTCGAAGCGCTACACCGCCACGCCCACGAGCTCGAGCGTCATATCCTGGGTCGACGTGGTGATTTCGCCGGGGTTGGCGAAGCAAACCTCGCCGCCGCCGCCGCCGCTGCCGCCGCCGCCAACGCCAACGCCAACGCGCGCGGGGACGTATTCGACGCCGTTGCCCGGTCCGCGATGAATTGGTCGATAGCCGTCGTAGGCGGCGAACGTTGGTTCGTGCCCGACAATGTCGAGCGCTTCAATGCGCGTTTCGCCCTCGATCTCGGCGGCGATCTCGTACTGGTCGAGCGCAAAGCCGCCATAGTCCGTAAGGGGGCGGGCTTGCGGGGCCTTCACGGGCACGTCGGCGCGAAGCCGTTCACGCGTTCGGGGCGGGCGGCGGCGCGACGTTCACGGGTTCCGGGCCGCGCGGATCGAAGCCGCTCATGGATTACGGCTGCGGGTCGCCGAGCGGCGTGAAGCGCCATTCGAAACGTAGGTTGAATGCAGTGCGATGAAGGACGAGGCGAACCTCGCCCGTTTCCGTCGTAATTTCGCCGCCGTGCGCAAAGCAGATGCTTCCCGCCGAGCCGTACACGGCCACGGGCCCAGGGTGGTACTCGGTGGTGTACGTCGGCACCCGTTCGACACGGACGCAGGGCGAGTTGCGGTCGTCGTCATCCACGCGCTCGATGCACCGTTCTTCAAACCCCGACTGAACCTCGACGGGGTTCAAGCCTTGGTACACCTGTGACTCGATCGGACGAACCTCGATGTCCGGGCTCACGACGCGCACGTCGTCGTTCACGTCCACGTGGATTTCGTGGTCCGTGATCGCGGCCACGCCGTCTTCCTCAAGCCCGTGCAGGTCGACATCGAAGCACACGGCGCCCGAGTCGAGTCGGGTCATCGAGGCGGCGTCATCGAGTGCGCCGGGCGGTAGGCCGCGCTGCCGTTCCACGGTGCCGTATGCGATCGCGACGTGGTTTTCGTCGACGACGCCCGCGTGCAGTGGGTTGCGAATCTCCGTGGTGACGGCGCGGGTGCAGGCGCCGCTCAGGGCGATCGGGAGGGCCAATAGAAGAAGTGCTCGGTTCATGGTTTGGGGCTTTAGCACCATTCATGCCCACCGATACCCCGCGCTCCAAGAAGGAGCGATCACGCATAAAGTCTGGATCTTTCGGCGATGCATGTGCCAAGACCGTCCCTTCAGGGCCAGTCCTGGCCCCATCGCCGCGGCGCCCGCACCGTGAACGCGCGATGCGTCAGCGCGAACGGCCGTTCCCGCCCGTCCACGCCCCTTGGACTTCGACGCGCGAAGCGCGCATCCTTAATCGATGGTGCTCCGCTCCGCGCTCTTTTGCCTCCTTGCAGGATTCGTCGCCGCTTGCGGGTCGAAATCGGCCCTTTCGGAGCGCGCCGATCTGCGCGCCCGCGAGGCCGGCGTGGACGCGGCCGACGCGCCGGACGCGGACGCCGCCGACGTGCCGGATGCGGCGGATGCGCCCGACGAACGAATCGACGCACTCGAGATCGGCGTCGACCTCGGCCCCGTGTGCGACGAATGCAGCGATGGGCTCTTCTGCAACGGAGATGAAATCTGCACCGACGATGGATGCCTTTCGCCGGGTCGCATCTGCGACGACGGCGACGAATGCACCGTCG
>JBCCRV010000353.1:0-7600 GCA_039201085.1 Myxococcota bacterium
CCTGCTTCACGACATCGGCAAGCCGCGTACGCGGAAGATCGACGGCCGCGGTCGGGTGACCTTTCACGGCCACGCCGAGCTGGGCGCGCGCATGTTTCGCAAGAAGATGTGGCCACGCCTCGCCTTCGATGACGCGCTCGGCGACCGCATTCATTTCCTCATCCTCCACCACCTTCGCCCCAGCCAGTACGACGAGGACTGGACGGAGGCGGCCGTACGCCGTTTCTACAAGCAGATGGGCGACGGCCTGAAGGACCTGCTCGACCTCTCGCGTGCGGACATCACGACGAAGCGACCGGAAAAGCGCAAGCGAGGTGTGCGAAACATTCACTCGCTCAAGGAGCGCATCGAACGGGTGCGTAGCGAGGACGACAAGCCCAAGGCCCTACCAAAGGGTCTCGGCCAGCACATCATCCAGCGTTTCGACGTGCCGCCCAGCAAGCATCTTGGCAACATCATCAAGCAGCTTCAGACGGACGTCGAAGCGGGGCTCGTGGAAAGCCAAGCCGAGTTCGAGGTGTACCTCGAATACCTTGCGCAGAATCGCGAGCGCTTCGCCCTCCCGGCAGCTGCAGAATAGTCGGTCCTTCAACGTAGATGCGAACGCTTAGGGTGTTTCGTTTTCGGACGTCTCCGCAGCGGCGTTTCGACGCGGAACACGCGCGCGAATCGACGATAGGTCTTCATCCGCCCGCGCGCGAAGCATTCGCTCGTCGCAGCGCTCGCAGCTTGCAGGCGCATCGGCGAGAATCGCGAGCTGCGCGAGGGCGCCTTCGGCCTGACCGAGTCGCGCGAGCGCGCACGCCAAGTTGTAGCGATAGACGGCGCGGCTGGGCGCCATCGTCACGGCCCGCGCGAACCAGCGAGCTGACTCCACGTAGTCGCCGGCGCGATGGCGGGCGAGCCCATGCCGGTTCAACGCGCGAATCAGGCTTCGAATCTCGTCATCCGTTTCATGCCAGCCCATCGCGTGGCTGTCGGGCGAGCGGGCGAAGCCCGGGACGGCGTACACGGGCACATCCCCTTCGACCGTTGGAAGGCCGGCGGCGGGCAGCTCAACCCAGCGAAGCTCGTCCGGCCAGAAGCCCATGGTCGGCGCCGTGTTGTGTCCACGCACCTGAAGAAGCGCGCGTCGCCCGCGCGGACTCGGCCAAACGCGCACCTCCACCGCCAAGGCCATCAGCAGACCGAGCCGTTCGTCCTCGGGAAGGTCCATGAGGTCTTCCTCGCCGGCGCCACCCTCGGGCGCGCCCGTATCGCCGAGAGGTGCGCGAAGGAGCTCATGCCAGCGCCCTTGATGGCGGAGCTCGACGACGAGCGCGTAGGGAAGCTCGCCGGCATCGGACACCGGCTCGAGCCGCGCGCGCAAAAGCGACGGGTCGAGCTGCCTTGGTGCCCGCGGGTATTCGGCCGCTCGCGGCGAACTCGTTGGTCGGGTTTCGTTGGGCGCGAAGCGGTCATAGCCGAAGGTGAGCGCGCCACATTCAACGCGCCGCGTCGGTGCATCCGAGTACGCATCGAAGCAGCCCACGGGCTCGGACTGACCCGGTCGCCAAATCTCGAAGGCCAAATGATCTTCGCAGCCGACGTGGTGCGCTTGCACGAGCGCCGAGCGGCCGCTTTGGCTCCAGCCGACGAGGGCTCGCTCAATGCCGCCATCGCAGCACGCGCAGGCCCCGGCGGCGGTTGGGCGGAGAGCGATGAGCAGAACGGAGACGGCGAGGGCTCGGAGCATGGCGAGCCTGCTCAGCAGCGAACGTGCCAGGACGAAAAGTCCAAAACCCCGAGAAGTGCCCGCACCTGCGTCGCGGAAGACCGGACACGGCAGTGACGTCGTCATGCAACATGCGGCGAACTCGCCGACCAACGACAGCGCCCACGCAGCCACCGCGGCAGGCACCGAATCCCACTTGAGACCGACGCGTCGTCGAAACCGACGCGCCTTTTGAAGACAAACGATGGGAGCAGTCGACTGCGGCGGCACAACATGTGGTCCGCGCTCCCTTGTGGGAGCGGCAGAACCCATGGGTGTCGAATGACGAAACGAAAAAGCCCGCGCGAAACGCGCGGGCTTTTCCTTCCGTCGCCAGGCGACCTAGTAGCGGTAGTGCTCGGGCTTGAAGGGGCCTTCGGTCGGAATGCCGAGGTACTCGGCCTGCGTGTCCGTGAGCTTCGTGAGCTTCGCGCCCAGCTTCGAGAGGTGGAGCGACGCCACCTTCTCGTCGAGGGACTTCGGCAGCACGTAGACTTCACCGTCCTGGTACGTGTCGTTGTCGCGGTTCTGCCAGAGCTCGATCTGGGCGAGAACCTGGTTCGTGAAGCTGGCGCTCATGACGAAGCTGGGATGACCGGTGGCGCAGCCGAGGTTCACGAGGCGGCCGCGGGCGAGCACGATGAGGCGCTTGCCGTCGGGGAAGATGAAGTGGTCGACCTGCGGCTTGATCTCCTCTTCCTTCACGTTGTTGGCCGGGTCCGTCAGGGCCGCCATCTGAATCTCCGAATCGAAGTGACCGATGTTGCAGAGGATCGACTCGTTCTTCATCGCCTTCATGTGCTCGAAGGTGACGACATCGGCGCAGCCCGTCGCCGTGACGATGATGTCCGCGAGGGGAGCCGCCTCGTCCATCGTCGTGACCTGGTAGCCCTCCATGCACGCCTGAAGGGCACAGATGGGATCGACCTCGGTGACGATGACGCGCGCGCCCTGGCGCTTGAGCGCCTCCGCCGAGCCCTTGCCCACGTCACCATAGCCGGCGACGACGGCGATCTTGCCGGCGATCATCACGTCCGTCGCGCGCTTGATGCCGTCCACGAGCGACTCGCGGCAGCCGTAGAGGTTGTCAAACTTCGACTTCGTCACCGAATCGTTCACGTTGATGGCGGGGCACTTGAGCTCGCCCTTCTTCGCCATCTCGTAAAGGCGGTGCACGCCCGTCGTCGTCTCTTCGCTCAGGCCGATGATGCGTCCGTCGCCCTCGAAGAGTTCGGGAAAGCGCTTGTGCGCCATGATCGTGAGATCGCCGCCGTCATCGAGAATGAGGTTCGGCTTCTTGCCGCCTTCGAAGGCGTCGAGCTGCTGAAGGATGCACCAGTCGTACTCTTCTTCGGTCTCGCCCTTCCAAGCGTAGACGGGCACACCGGTCACGGCGATGGCCGCCGCGGCGTGATCCTGCGTCGAGTAGATGTTGCAGCTCGTCCAGGTGACTTCGGCGCCCAGCTCACGAAGCGTCTCGATGAGTACGGCGGTCTGAATCGTCATGTGAAGGCATCCGGCGATGCGGGCGCCCTTGAGCGGTTCCTTGCCGGCGTACTCCTGGCGAATCGCCATGAGGCCGGGCATTTCCGTCTCGGCAATGGCGATTTCGCGCCGTCCCCAGTCGGCCAGCGAGATGTCCGCAACCTTGTAGCGGATCTTGCCGTCCTTTGTTTCCGTGTCTGCGTGCGTAGCGTGAGGCGTGGTCTGCATGATGAACTTTCTGTCTGAGGGGTCGTTCGGCCCGCGAAGCCCGGGGCCAAAGGGAAAAGAGGAAAAGGGGTTGGTGGTTCAGTTGTCGCAAGGCGCGGCCGTCGGTCGGCGACCGACGAGCACGATCCAGTTCAGATGGCCGTCGGGACCGTCGCCGCAGCGCAACGCGGGGACCGACGTGATCGACACGTCCTCGAGGCCGGCGGCTCGCGCGGCGCGCGTGAGCTCCCGCTCCTCGAAGCCGAGCCAGGTGTCTGCGTGCTCCGCACGCATCGCTTCGTCGTCGTGCTTGTCGTAGTCGACAACGATGACGGCTCCACCCGGGGCCGCGAGGGCTGCAAGGTGTTTCAACGCCGCCCCAGGAACGGGCGCATGGTGAAGGACACGCGCCGCGAACACCGCGTCGGCGCCGCCGAAGCGCTCGGGCAGCGAATCATCGGCCAGCTCCGCGACCTCGAGCTCCACGTGGCTGAAGCCGCGATGGCTCATCCGCTGACGGGCTTGTTCGACGCGCGCAGCGGAGCGGTCGAGGGCGACCACGCGCCGAAAGATCGGCGCGAGAACCTCTAGGAACGAGCCGTCGCCCGTGCCGATATCGACGGCCAAGGAGCGCTGGGGAATCAGGGGGGCGAGCGCGGCGAGGTAGGCGCCGAGCTCCGTGGGAAAGGAAAGCTCGCTCTCGCCTTGGCCGTCGAAGTAGGCGCGGGAGGGCGCCTCGCGCGCGCGAAGCACCGCCGGAATGCGGGCGGCGCTCCCGTCTTCTTCGCAGAGGCGGCGACCCGTTCGCTCCGCGTCGGCGACCACCGGGTCGCTAAGCGCGCCCCGATCGAGACGCACGTAGACGCGCGTGCCTTCTTTGCGCTCCACAAGAAGACCAAGGCGACGAAGGGGCTTGAGATGCCTCGACACGTTGGGCTGCTGCTCACCCGTAAGCTCGGCAAGCTCGCCAATGGCGAGCTCCTCCTGGTTCGCGAGGGCGAGGAGCCGAAGGCGCATCGGTTCGCTAAGGAGCTTATAGAGCTCCCATCGCGGCGACGATACGGCGGCTTCAGTCACGGGGATCAAATATTCCAAGTTGCGAATGCACGCAAACACCATCGTGCAGATTCACACAATCGGCAAAAACGCCTCGTTTTTGACCCCTTTTCTGGCCGTTCGTGCGTCCGCCTCAGCCGGGCGCCGGACTCGGCGCGGACCGTCGACTGTCCCAGAGCAGCAATATCGCCCCCGCGAGGACAGCGATATCCGCCACGTTGAAGGTGGGCCAAGCCCGTCCAAGGAACGGGATCGCCGAGTCCCAGTGCACCCGGATGAAATCGACGACGTACCCCCAGCGCACACGATCCACGGAGTTCTCCAGGGCGCCCGCCACCACGAGCGGCGCTCCCCAAACGAAGGCCGCTCCGCCATGGCCACGCCGGGTGAGCCACGTCATCACCAGCACAGCGATGAGCGCCGCGAGTCCAAAGACGCCTCCTCGCACCTCGGCCGGTGCGCGTTCGAGCATGCTGAAGGCGGCACCTTCGTTCTGCGCGTAGCGAAGCTCGAGGTTGGACGCGAGCGGAATGGCGCCGCCCTCCGCGAGCGTCTTCGTGGCCCATGCCTTCGTTCCGAGGTCGAGGAAGAGGCCCGCCAAGACGACTCCCAAGAATATCCACCGACGTCGCTGCATCGCCCAAAGCAACACAAGGCCCGGCGGCCTATTCCTTCGCCGGTGCGCCGGAGCTTCACTGGGAGCTCCCCGTCGGCTCGCGGGCCTTCGGCCCTTAGCGCCGCATCGACTTCGGCAGTCGCTTCGCTTCTTCGGCGATGCGCTTCTTCGTCGCGGCCCAGCTGCAAATCGGGCAGGTGCTCAGGTCGTGCCCGCGCGCCGGGCAGTGCTCGCGGCCGAAGAAGATGATCTGCAGATGCAACTTGTTCCAAATGGCTTCGGGAAAGATCTTCTTCAGATCGCGTTCAGTGGTCTTCACGTTCTTGCCGGAGCTCAGGCCCCAGCGATCGGCCAAACGATGGATGTGCGTATCCACAGGAAAGGCCGGAATGCCAAAGGCCTGAGCCACGACAACCTGCGCCGTCTTGTGGCCCACGCCAGGAAGCGCCTCGAGGGCTTCAAGGCTTGCCGGCACGTCGCCGCCGTGTCGCTCTACAAGCAATTCGCTCATGCGCTGCAGGTTCTTGGCCTTGGTGGGTGCAAGGCCGACCTGTCGGATCAATTCGCGAATCCGGTCCGCGCCGAGGGCCGCCATCGCCGCCGGCGTGGGCGCCTCAGCGAAGAGCGCGGGCGTGACCTCATTCACTTTCTTATCCGTCGTCTGCGCCGAAAGGGCCACCGCCACCAGCAGCGTGAAAGGGTCCGTGTGGTCGAGTGGGGCCGGCGTTTCCGGGTACAGATCCTCGAGGATCGCGGCGATTCGTTCGGCCTTCTCAGCGCGCTTCATGGCGCGAGCCTTGGGGCCGACGGCGGCGGGAGCAAGCCGGCTCGGACGGGCCCCGCGCCCTTGCGTTTTCACACGCCGCGGCGTTTTCCGCCACTGCACGCAGGGATGGGCGCGCTATACCGGCCCCATGGCTGGCGAAACCCGACTTGAGACACACCCCGACTCCTACCGCCACTGGAAGCTCCGGGTGGACGGCGCCGTCGCCCATCTCACGATGGACGTCTTGCCCGACGGCGGCCTGAGGCCCGACTACGAGCTCAAGCTCAACAGCTACGACCTCGGTGTCGATGTCGAGCTGGCAGATGCGATTCAGCGTCTTCGTTTTGAGCATCCCGAGGTCCGCGCCCTCGTGATTCAAAGCGCCCTCGACCGCGTCTTTTGCGCCGGCGCCAATATTCCGATGCTTTCGTCTTCAAGCCATGCGTTTAAGGTGAACTTCTGCAAATACACGAACGAGACGCGCCTCTACCTGGAAGACAGCAACGTCCTCAGCCTGGCGGCGCTGAACGGCACCTGCGCTGGCGGCGGCTATGAGCTCGCCCTCGCGTGCGACAAGATCCTGCTCATCGATGACGGCTCCAGCGCCGTAAGCCTTCCGGAGGTTCCGCTGCTCGCCGTTCTTCCGGGCACCGGTGGCCTAACGCGCGTCGTCGATAAGCGCGGCGTTCGGCGCGACCTGGCGGACATCTTCTGCACCACGAGCGAAGGCGTGCGCGGTAAGCGCGCCGTCGACTGGGACCTCGTCGACGCGATCGCGCCGCGCTCCAAGTTCGAGGGCGAAGTGGAGAGCTGGGCGAAGCGCCTTGTCGACGAATCGCCGCGCGACGGGCGCGGACCGGGCGTCGCCCTGCCGCCCGTGGGCGTCGAGCCAAACGAAGATGGACGCTACGCGTACGAACACGTGACACTCGCAATCGATGCAGACGCCCGCGTCGCCACGCTGACGGTGCGCGCACCGAAGGAAGACGCGCCCGCGTCCGCCGAAGCCCTTCTCGACCAGGGTGCGGACATGTGGAACCTGCGCGCCTTTCGCGAGCTGGACCACGCTCTGCTGCGACTGCGCTTTGACTTTCCGGAGGTCGGTCTCGTGATCCTGCGAACGGAAGGCGACGGCGCGCGCGTGCTCGCCCATGACACGATGCTTCTTCAGGGCGCCAACGGTGGGGAGCGTGCCTGGTTTGCCAGGGAAACCGTCTCGCTCCAGCGGCGGGTGCTTCGACGCCTCGACGTGACGTCACGCAGCTTCTTCGCATTGATCGAAGAAGGCAGCTGTTTCAGCGGCTCGCTCTTCGAGCTCGCCCTTGCAGCGGACCGGGCTTACATGCTCGAAGACGATGACGAAAAGGTGGTGATTCAGCTCGGCACGATGAACGGCGACCAGAGCGGTGGCCCCTTGGCCATGTGGAACGGCCTAACGCGGCTGCAGACGCGCTTCTTCGAGCGCGAGTCGGAGCTGTCGAACGCCCTCGACCGACGCGACCCGATCGCCGCGGTGGACGCCGCCGAGCTCGGTCTCATCACCATTGCCGCCGACGACATCGATTGGGAAGACGACGTGCGGATCGCCATCGAAGAGCGGGCATCGCTCTCGCCCGACGCGCTGACGGGCATGGAGGCGAGTCTTCGTTTTCCGGGTGAAGAGAACCTTGCGACAAAGATCTTCGCGCGCCTCAGCGCGTGGCAGAACTGGATCTTC
>JBCCRV010000354.1:0-7579 GCA_039201085.1 Myxococcota bacterium
GCGTCCCGCAGCCCGTCGTCCGAGATGCGCGCGAGCGCGCGCCCGACGCTCATCGGAAGCGGTTCGGTGACGAGGGGGCGCCGCACGCGTTTTTTTGTTCGACGTTCGAAAGGAGGCGGGAGCGGTCCCGTGCGAAAGCGCAGCCCTTCGATCGTCACGCCCAAGGACGCGCCTCGCAGACGCACAAGCAAGTCCGTCGACATGAAGCTCAGCTCCTGCGCCCACGTCGAGCTTACCGTGTTCACGTAGAGGATGCGATGCTGGAAGCGCACGGGGCGGGCGCGTGACGCAATGCGTGGCGGTAGCGCTTGGCACCACCAGGCCAGGATGCGCGCCAGGTCGACGTGGTGCGGAACGGGATGGGCTTTGCGAACGAGGTCCTTGAGCGCCGTCGGTTTGCTGCGGCGTCGCTTGCCCCCGCTACGCTTCGTCATCGCTTTCGTCGTCGAGACCGCTCGCGTCAGCGACGGCGCGAGCGAGATCCGGCTGCGAGGTCATGAGCGATTCGGCCATGGCGGCCACGCTCCCCATCAGATCGCCCTCGCCGGACTGGAACTGCTGCGCCAGCCCCGTCAGCTGCGCTCTCATGCCCTCGTCCGCCATGAGCCCTTCTGCGAGCGCTGCGAGTTGGTTCATCGCCTCCGGGTTCTCCATCATCGACTGCATCTTCGCCGCGGCGGCTGGGCCTAGGCTGGACGCAAGGCCTTCCAAGTTCACGCCGGGCGTCGCCGCTTCCGCCGAGGGCACGGACACCCACTCGCCGCCGGCGCCCACCTCTTCCACCAGCGCCTCGTAGGTCGTTGCCGATGGCTTGGCGACATGCGGAAAGACAAAGGCGCGTTCGGCGATCGTTTCGCCAAAGTCGCGGCGCAAGATCGTCCCGAGCGTTTCCGGCGGCGTGCTGTAGGCGAGGTCGAGCCCCACGCACACCCCGTCCTCGAGGGCGCGCGCGACGAGCGTGCGGCCCGTCACGCGAAAGTGAACTTCCGATCCTTCTTCATGCTCGACGCGAAGATGGGCGCGGAGGGACTCGATCGAGACGGGGAGGGCGACAACAGCGTTCATAGGCGCGGAGCATAGCCCGCTTGCGTCGAAAGCGTGAGGGGCGCAGCGTTTGGCCATGGTCGAGGGCGATCGCGGACAGGTCGTGCGTGCGGCGGGCGGGTTTTACGACGTGCGCCTCGACAGCGGCGAAGTCCGTCGCTGTACGATGCGCGGCCGCCTGAAGCGCGAGCGGCGAAAGACGGACCTATGCGTGATCGGCGACTGGGTTCGTGTGCGAGATGAAAAGGCCCCGACGCTCGAGTCGATCGAAGAGCGGCGCAACACCTTCAGTCGCCAGCACCCGGGACGGGGGGGCAAGTACCGGGAGGACGTGCTCGTCGCCAACCTCGACCGCCTCTACGTCGTCTTTGCCTACGGCGAGCGTCCGCCCATGCGACCTCGATTGCTCGACCGTTTTCTCGTCGTCGCGGAACAGGCGGGCATTCCGGTGACCATCGTCGCGAACAAGTCGGACCTGAACGACGGTGCCGATCCGTTCGCGCCCTATGAAGCGTTGGGCTACGCCGTCGTGCGCACAAGGGCGACGGGTTTGGACGCCGAGGTGAGCGAGCTGCGAGCCGCCTTCGAAGACGGGACGGTGACGGCGTTTGTCGGTCCTTCCGGTGTGGGCAAGAGCAGCCTGCTGAATGCCCTCGAGCCGTCCTTTACGCTACGGACCGGACTCGTTGGAGCGCACGGAAAGGGGCGACACACCACGCGGGTCGCCACGCTTCACGAAGCCTGCGGCGGGTACGTGGCCGATACGCCCGGCATTCGTGAGCTCGGAGCCTTTGAGCTCGATCGCCAGCGGCTTGATCGCTACTTTGTGGAGATGCGGCCATTCCTCGGGCGCTGCGCTTTTGGAGACTGCGTTCACGACCAGGAACCCAACTGCGCGGTCAAGGCCGCCGTGGGCGATGCGATTTCGCCAGAACGGTACGAGTCCTACCTGCGGCTGCTGCACGGTGAAGATTCGCCGGTGAGCGGCTGAACGCAAACAGCGCGCGTATCCGACCGTAGCTACACGCGCGTACATTCTGGTCGATGTGCGCTTGTGTCGTTGTGCGCGCCGCGCGTCACGCATGCGTGGTACGTTCCGCGTGCGTGCTGGGGGCTTGCCACCCCATTCGAGTCGTCTTGTCGCGCTCGAGCCACAAGAACATCTGCTCGCGGCTGTCGCAACACGGGAACAAAGCGTGCATACTATAACCTGTGCGACGGTTCGTTTTGACGGTGCTTCTAGCCTTCGGGTGCGGCAACGACGAAACGATGGTCGAGCCCGACGTGGGGCCGCCCCCCGTCGAGCCTGCGCTTGTCGACGCCCCGGAAACGTTCGCCGGTGAAACGCTTTGCGTTCCGCTCGAGGCCGGCGAAATGCCGCTCGCCTCTTCCCCCGACGGTGACCTCTGGCTCTCCGGTCCCGCGGGCCTTCGCGTCGTCGACGCTAGCGGCGTGAACCGCGCCGTTGCGCTCGGTCCCGAGGGAGAGCTTCGGGCCCTGTCCGCCTGGAGTGACGTCGATGCGATCGCGCTGACTGACCAAGGGTTCTGGCGCATTGACGCCGAAGGTGCGCTCTTTCTTTTCGCTCCGCAGCGGGTCCGCGACGGCGTCGCCTTTTGTGGCGATCCGCAGGTCGACGGCGAGGTGGCGGTCTTGGCGCCCGATGCCCTCTTCGAACGCGACGCGGGCGAGTGGTTCGAAACGTCGTCCGACGAGGTCGGCGCCTTCGACGGTGCCGACTGGCTCGGTTCGTTTGCGGGGGCGTGCCATGGCCGCCGGGGCGGCACGTGGCTACGTCGCGGCGACCAGCTTCATCGGGTGCGGGGGACGAGCATTGCAACCTTCGATGCGCCGCCCTCCACACTGCCGCCGGTGCTCGATGAATCGCTGATCGCGATCGCCCAGGAGAGCAAGGTCCTCGTTGCATCGGAGCGCGGCCCCGCATCGAACGAGTGGAGCGAAGTGGTCTTTGCCGCCGGCAACGTTGAGGAACTCGCCGCCGGCGGCGGCGCCCTTTGGGTGCGGGTGGGCGGCGAGATCTTCCGCTTCCTCGACGAAGAATGGCGCCAGGCCGACGATCGATTCGCGAGTGCGAATGGCATGTTTGCCCATCTCGGCGGCCTTTGGGTGGCCAACGGCAGCGAACTTTGCCACGTGGGCAGCTCCACCGTTCGGCTGCGCGGCCTCCGGCCCTACGAAGTCTTTCTCGATCCTACCCGGGACCTTCGTGTCGATGCGATCGGCAGCGAAGTGGCGGACCTCGAAGGCTTGGAGCTTCGCGTCGACGGCATCGTCGTCGACGGCGAACTCGATGAGCGTGGGCGCATCTTCAACGATGTGATGCTTGGCAGCCCCGGCTGGCACCGGCTCACGTTGGGCCGTGGCGAGGCGCTGGAGCGCGACCTCTCTTATCGGGTCGTCGCCGGCGATCTGAGCTTCTCGCGCGACATCGCCACGATTGCCGATGCGCACTGCGCTACGGCGCTCTGCCATGGTGACGGCGCGGATGCGGAGAGCATTCCGTTGACGAGCTTTGAGCAATGGCGCGATTCGGCTCTGGAGATTCGCGATCGCGTTTCGCGCGGAACGATGCCGCGCGAAGCGAGCGACGGCTGGGGTGTCGGCCTCGCGACGGTGATCATCGATTGGGTTCAGGGAGGCCGCCAACCATGAGGGAGAGTGAAATGAGTGAGGGACCCAGGCTGCCGATAGTTGCAGTCGCATTGGTTGGCCTGATGGGCGTGCTCGGGGCGTGTGACGGCACGATCGACGACGTGACCGTCGAGCTTCCCGAGCCGACGGAGCCCGTCGACCCGGGAAATCTCTCGGACCCGGTTCGCGATCCCATCGGTCCGGCAGACTTGGCGCCCGGCCGAACGCTTCGGCGCATGACGGCGAGTCAGTTCAACGCGTCCCTCACGGTGGCCACCGGTCAGGTATGGGACGACTTTGAACGGTACGCGGCGGCCCTCGGACGCGCGGACTTTGCGGAGATCACCGAGGAGGGCACGGAGTTCAACGTGACCTTCGAGAAGCTGGTCGAATACTCCGCGCGCGAAACGTGCAGAGACGCGGTGGAGGCCGATCTGGATGGCGCGTCGCCGGCGGTGATCTTGCGACACGCGGCCGTTGAAGACACCGGCGAGGCCGTCTTCCGCGAGAACCTCGCGTATCTTTTGCTTCGCTTTCAAGGAAAGACCGACGAGGGTGCGCAGGCCCCATGGCTTGCGCTCCTTCAGGCGCCGGCGGACGACGAAATGAACGATGCGCAGCGCATGCAGGCCCGCTGGACCGCGGTGTGCGTGGGCCTCGTCACTCACCCGGACTTCGTGGCGTACTAATGGAGGGCAGCATGAGGAAGATAAACGTGAGGCCCGCTTCGTCGGAGGTGCGATCATGAAGCGTCGAACAATGATTCGAGGCATGGCGGGTGCGGGCGCCTTTGCGGCCGCTGCTCCAGCGATGCGCCTCTTTGCCGAACCGCCCGAGAACTTCCGCTTCGTGTCCCTCTACATGAACGGTGGCTGGGATGTGCTTCTTGGGTTCGACGCGCGTCCGCCCGATGCGCGCTACGACGAGCTCGACGTCGGCACGTCGCTGTTGGCGCCCGAATACCGCACGCCCCTCGAAGTTGAGCTTGGCGGACGAAGCGTGCTCTGGGGCCGGCCAACGGAGTCGCTCACGCTGCCCGGCGCTTCGGGCGAGGCGCCGCACAGCTCGCTCCTTACGCTTTTTCGCAGCGTGAACATGAACACCGTCGCGCACGCCGCGGGGCGCGCGTACGTGAACACGTTTCGCTCGCCGGTGGGGGTGGTGCCCCGCGGGAGCAGCTTTGGCACGGTCATGTCCACGGCGGGCGCACTCAGTGAGGAGCTCGTTCTGCCGAACGTGTCGATCGCGATGCCGACCTTCAACGAGGCGTACGAAGCGGACTATACGGGCGTCGGTGTTGCGCTTTCGACGAACATCGTCGACCTGCTGAGCCCCTCACGCGGTTCGCGTCTCGACGACGCGACGGAGGCGCTCCTCGCGCAGGCGCAGGACGCCGCTGGCAGCTGCGTGTCGCGCGCTTACCGCGGAACGCGTCCGGAAGAAACGCTGCGCGGCTCCCGGGAGCGCGTTCGCCGCCTGCTCGAAGGCAACGTAGGAGCGCTCTTCGACGTGCGGGCCGACTCGCTCGAGGGTCAGGCCCTGCGCGATCGCTTTGGACTTTCGATGGACCAAGCGCGAAATGCTCGCCATCCGTCGACGGTGGGGGCGATCGTGGGCCAGCTGCTCTCGACCGGTTTGAGCCGCTCCGTTTCCGCGACCTTGCAGGTCGGACTCGACACGCACAACCAAAACTGGACGACGGATCAAGCGCCGCGCCTTCAGGCCGCCTTCGAGGGGCTTTCGGCACTGCTTTGGGATCTTCGAGCGGACGACCCGAACCTGGAGCGAACGGTCGTCACGATTCACTCGGAGTTTGCGCGCACGCCCCGTATCAATGGCACGAGCGGACGCGACCATTGGTTCTCCAACACGATCGCCGTCTTCGGCGGACCGCTTCGGCGCGGCGTTCTTGGCGAAACGGTCGAGTCGACGTTGAACCTGCAGCGCACGAACCTGTCGACGGGCCTTCCGGACAGCGGCGGCGAGATGCTCAGGCCGGAGATGATCGCCGCGACCATTGCCGAGGCCATTGGCATCGACGGCTCGGCGTTTCGAGCGCCGTCCCTTCAGGCGTGGATCGAAGGAGGTGCGCGATGAGACTGCTACTGACCATCGTGCTGGTCGCTGTGACGGCTCCTGCCTTCGCCCAGGAAGAAGCCTGCGCGCCCCAGGACGAAGGCGAATCGATGGCGAACCATCGCCTGCTTCGGCAGCTGTCCCTCGACCTCTTCGGCCGCATTCCAACGATGGAAGAGTGGAACCGACTTGAGATGGGCGCGTCGATCGATGAGGACATTCTCCCGGGTATGTTTGAGTCCGAGGAGTACTTTGCGCGGGTGCGCGAGCAGCATCGCGCGCTCGTTTGGGGCAGCCTTGGCAATATTCAGAACATCGATTCCGGCAATGCCCGTCTAGCGCGGCTCGGGAGCACGGATACCTGGCGCGTGGGCAATATGCGCCGCGGCTATCGTGGAGCGTCGACGGTAGAGTGCTTGGATCAGCCCCAGCCCGCGGGCGCCTACGACGCGCAGGGGTACCCACAACCGATCGAGATCATCACCGGGGCCGAGGCGGAACGCATTGGCTGCGATCCCGCAGATGGACGCAACGGTAGCGAGCCACCGCAGTGCCGGCGCGAGGGCTACGTGATGGTCGCGCCCTATTGGGACCCGGCGAACCCGATCAAGGTGTGCGCCTTTGACGCGCAGGATCTTGAAACGGACGCTTCGGGCCAAAGCTGTGCACCACGCAACGGTTCGCGCACCTGTGGATGCGGACCGAATCTGGACCAGTGCCTGCCGAGCGGCAACAGCGTTGCCAACCTCGCGATTCGTCGTGCGCTCGAGGAGGAACCGGCACGAATCTTCGAAGCGGTGATTCGCGATGGTCGCTCCTACATGGAGGCGTTTACCACTCAGGAGAGCTACGTAAACGGCGCCAGCGCCCACTACTACGATCACCTTTCGGGCATTGCGAACCCCGAGGCGGGCGGTCAGGTCACCTACGACCCGCTCATGGGTTCGCTGCAGGACACCGCGTTCCTGGACGAGACGTGGCGCCCCGTGCAGCGTCCCGCCGACCATGCGGGTGTGCTCACGACGCTCGGCTATTTGCTCCGTTTTGCTTCGAACCGGTCACGGGCAAACCGCTTCTACACGGCGTTTCGCTGTGAGCCCTTCGTGCCGCCCGCCGAGGGCCTTCCCGAAGACACGAGCGAAGTGCCCGATCCCAACCTGCGTGAGCGCACGGGCTGCGCGTCGTGCCACGGCCAGCTGGAGGTGGTCTCCGCCGCTTGGGGTCGCTGGCGCGGCAATGGCACCCATGGGTTCCTAAACGACGAGCTGCTCGATGCGATGGCCCCGCGCGACCGCTGCACCGAATGCGGCCTCGACGGGCAACGCAACTGCAGCGCGTACTGCAACGCCTACTTCGTTACGGGCGATAACAGCGCCCTCGGTATGGTTGAGGCGTGGGACGGCTACCCCCTCTCGCGCGCCTACCTGAGCGACGCGGAAGCGGCGGCGATCAACGCGGGACCCAGCTCGCTCGTCGACGAGCCGGACGAGGTGCGGCGCGTAGCCAGTTGCGCCGTACGTACGGCGGCGGAGCGCCTCTTTGGCCGCACGCTCACGACGGACGAGTCCGTGTCGTGGGTGGCGGAGATGACCGACGCCTTCGAGGCGGATGGGTTCGACTACTCGGCGATGGTTGAGCGAATCGTCAGCAGCGAAATCTACCGAACGGTGCGCTAGTCAAGACCGGCGCGGACGTTTAGCTGACCTTGTTCAGCCGCCCGGCCTGCGATGACCTCTGCGTTGCTCGCCCTAGAATGGCAGTAGCCGTCCTTCGTCCTCGCGCCTTGATCTCGCCCCATCCGACCGAC
>JBCCRV010000355.1:0-7559 GCA_039201085.1 Myxococcota bacterium
CCCCGGTTTTCACCACGCCGCACATTCGTTTCGAGCTGCGACTCGACCAGCGCGAGGTGCACCGCGGCCTGTGCGCTCGCGCCCTCAACCTCGTGGCTGACTTCCAGCTCTCGCCCGTCGCGGTGCAGCGAGAGCTCGACGGTGGCGCCGGTCAGGCGGGATGCTTCGCGAATGCGCGCGCGAAGCGCCGCTGCGCGGGAGCCCACGAGGCCAAAGCGGCCGTTGACGACGGCCTGCGGCGTGTACACGCGGCCCTCGTCGAAGACGCGGGCGTAGGCGCGCTGCCGCTCGGTGAACGCTGCGTCGCTGAAAGGGTCGCGCCATCCGAGACGGTTCCAGTAGTCCACGTGAAAGGAGAGGGGAATGATTCCCTCGCCGTCGAGCCCGCGAAGGACCTCGTCCGCCGGTGGGCAGCTCGAGCATCCCTCGGACGTGAATAGTTCCACCAAGGCCACGGGTCGGCCGCCGCTCGTCGCGCGGGCATGCCGGTTTGTTTCCTGGGCCCGTCCGAGGCGCGAGAGCCACGTGAGCGACGCGGCGAAGAGCAGGACCGAAAGAAAAAGAAATCCGCGCTTCGCGTAGGCCACGACAACCGTAGTCGCACGGTCCTAGGGCGTTAGCCGAATGCTGCGTCGGAGGACGTGTCGCCTTCCAGCCCCAGAAAAAGCGCGTGATTTTCGAATGCTGCCCTAAAGCGGCGCAACACAGGCAAAATAGCTGAACCGTTTTGGCGACTTCTCCCCACCACCAAACCGTGCGCCTATGTTGCTGCTGCAAACAAGCATGGTTTGGGGACCGGCGAACGCGATGAGTCGCGATTCACAGGTGCCCCAGCTGCGTCTTGTGGAGGGCGTACGCGGCGATGCGCCGAGGAGCCCGGAGGAGGCCTTCGACCGCTATGCTCGGTACGTCGGTGCAGTTGCGCTCCGCTTGCTCGGCCGGAGCGATGAGGTCGACGATGTGGTCCAGGACACCTTTGTCGAGCTGGTGAAGCGATGGGACTCGGTCGAGGACCGTGCCAGCCTTCGAGGTTGGCTGGCGACGGTGGCGACCCGCATCGTTTCGAAGCGCCTGAAGCGCGTGCGCTTTCGCAGTCTCTTCTGGGTCCGTGAGGAACCCGACTACGAGGCCATCGCAAGCCCCGATGCAAGCCCGGAGCAGCGCGCGTTGATCGCCCAGGTCTACCGCGAACTGGATCGCATGCCGGCAGAGCTGCGAGTTCCCTGGGCCCTGCGTTATGTTGCCGGCGAGCGGATGGAAGACATCGCAACGATGACCGGCACGTCCCTCTCCACGGCCAAGCGGCGCGTCGCGGACGCGCAGGCGCGCATCCAGCGGCGCGTAGCAAAGGGGGAAACGGCCCGTGGATGAGTTCGCCAAGGAGCTGGAAGAAGTTCGCGAGCACGTCGAGCCCGTTTGGGACGACGCTCGGCATCAGCGACTCAAAGCGCGTGTTTTCGCGCGACCAACGCGAATCCGCCCGTGGGTGAAGGTGAGTGGCGGTCTCGTGCTCGCCGCGGCCGCGGCGGCGATGCTGGTGTGGTGGCCGTCCGAATCGGCGGAGCGTACGGCCGAGCGCGGTGCGGAACCGTCGGGCGTCACGCCTATCGAAGAGCCTCCCGGCGACAGCGTCGAGAACGAAGTTTCGAACGTCGTGGCAGAGGCCGCGACGTTGACGCTGCGGGACGGCTCGACGGTGCGTCCGGCCGCGTCGGCAAGCATTCAGGTGCTGGAGGACGTGGAAGGTCGAAGCGAGCTCGAGCTCAGCGCGGGCTCCGCCGCGTTCGATGTGGTGCCCGACCCCGATCGCGTCTTTCGGGTCGCCGCGGGACCCGTGAGCGTCGAAGTGCTCGGCACGTCGTTCACGGTTGCTCGCGAGGGCGAGCAGAGCTCCGTAGAAGTGCGCCGCGGACGCGTACGCGTTCGCTGGGAGGGCGGCGAAGCGGTGCTGGCTCGCGGCGAGTCGGGCCGTTTTCCACCTGCGGAGCCAGTGGTCGGTCCAGAAAGCGCAGAGGAGAGCGTCGAAGTCGAGCGTCCCGTGCGCTCAACGCGTCGGCGCGCTGCCGCTGAGCCCGAGGCTGCGCCGGAGCCGGCGCCAACGCCGTGGGAGACGCTGGCCCGGGACGGGCGCTACGGCGATGCCTACGAGGCGTTGGAAGAAGAGGGGGGCGCGGCGCGCGTACGCGGTTCGGCGCAGGAGCTGATGTTGGCGGCGGACGTGGCGCGCCTAAGCGGCCATCCGCGGCGCGCGCTCGAACCGCTGCAGCGAACCCTTCGCGAATATGCCCGCGACCCGCGCGCGCCGCTCGCGGCCTTCACGCTGGGCCGCGTGTACCTCGAGGAGCTGGGCCAGCCCCGCGAAGCGGCCTCGACCTTTGCGCGCGCCCGCCGTCTTTCGCCCGGCGGTTCGCTGGCGGAGGATGCGCTCGCGCGCGAGGTGGAAGCGTGGGACCGAGCGGGCGAGGCCGGGCGCGCGCGAGAGGTCGCCCTCGAGTACTTGCGGCTATTTCCTTCGGGCCGGCGCGTGTCGAGCGTGCGCAGACACGGGGGACTGGAGTAGGAGGCCGCGACGCGCAGCGATTTCGAACGATGGAAGGGCATCGCGGCGTTCGTAGCCATGACGCTCGTGGTCCCTTTCGCCCAAGCCCAGGAGTCCTCGAGCCGGCGGCGCCTCCCGCTGCGCCTCGAAATGGCGACGTGCGCCTCCATCCCTGCGGAAGAAGTTCGACGCATCGTGGCCATCGAGCTACGAGGTCGCCTCGCCGAACCGACTGCGCCCATCGGTGAAACCACCCGCGCGTCCGTCACCTGTGACGGGCCGGTGCAGATCACCGTCGACGATCCGATCACCGGCAAGCAGCTGCTTCGAACGATCGCGCTTCGCGACGACGAGCCCGAGGTGCGGGCGCGCGTGCTCGCGCTCGCGGTCGTTGAACTGGTCAGCGCTAGCTGGGCCGAACTCGTCGCCAATCCGGAGCCCGTCGTTGAGCCGGCGCGGATCACGCCGGTCAGCGCACGGGCCGTGGAGACGGCCGCTGAGATCGCCAGGGAGCAGGAGGATCGCGCCTTCGAAGTAGGCGGCTACGCAAGCCTTCGCGCCTTGGGCGGCGGTTTTCCCCTCGGCCCCCTGCGGGCCTTCGGGGGCGGCCTTCGCATCGGCGTGCGCCTACTGGAGAGGCTCACGATCTTTGCGGACGCGGACCTGGACTTTGGCCGGCGGAACTTTGCCTTCGGCAACGTTCGTCTCGAACGCTACGGCGGGTCCGTGGGCGTGCTGTACGACGTCTGGGGTGCGCCCCTGGGCGGGTGGTTCGGCGCGTCCCTCAGCGCAGCTTCCGTGCGCCTCACGGGCGGAACCGAGCTCGACGCGGTGGAGGACGACATCAGTCTTGGCGCGTTCCTCTCCGCAAACGCGGAAGGCGGCTTACGCCTCCGTTGGAATTGGTTTTTCGTGGCCCTTTCGCTCGAGGTCGGCGTACCCCTTCTGTACCCCGTAGCGGCGGTGGTCGATCAAGGCGTCGGTTCTTCCGAGGACGTATCGCCGAGTAAGCTTTGGCTGGGCGGCGCACTCGGCGTGGGAGTGGTGCTTTGAGGCTGCGAATAGCGTATCTCGCGATCGTGCTCGCTCTCGGCTGCGTGTCCGTCGAGCAGGACGTACTCGTGTTGCCGCCTTCACCTAGTGCCTTTGCCTCGATCCGTGTTGAACCTGCGTCCGCCGCGCTGACGCTTATCAACGGTCGTCCGGCGTTTCAGCAGTTTCGCGCCTTCGGCGTTCGCGAAGACGGAACGGAAATCGCGTTGGCGAGCGTCGATCGATGGGAGTTGCTCGACGACCGGCTGGGCTTTGCAGACGAGAGCGGTGTCGTTACGGCCGAGGGCCCAACGGGTGGCGTCACGCGGGTCAATGCGCGGCTCGGCCCCGACGACGAGGGTGAGGTACTGCAGGCGAGCGCCGCGCTGACCATTCGAGTCGAATACGCCTTTAGCTTCGAGGTGGATGCGGCCACCGTCGAAGCCGTGCTGGCTGCAGCCGACGGCGATGGTTCGCTGGCGCCCGAGGTGCTCCATCCCCTCGCCGGCGCTGAGGTGCCTGAGGACCTCCCGGCCTTGGACGTTCACTGGACGACGGACGGAGGCGAGGCGGTTTATGAGGTTCGCCTGCAAAGTGAGCTCGCCGACGTTCGTTGGATTGTCAACGAGCCAGACGTCACCTCCCTTTTGCTCGATGGAGCGGAAAAGATGGCCCTGCTCGAAACGGGGCGGGGGCAGTCGATTCGCGTAAGCGTCGCCCGTTTTGACGGGAGTGCCCTTCATCGAAGCGCGCCCGTGGATATTCGGGTCGTGGAGGGAGCGCTGCTGAGCGACCTCATCTACTTCGACGACACGGGGCGCCTGCTCTCCGTTGGCTGGGTGGACGGTCGGCGTACGGCCCTTTTGCCCTCGCCGCCTGCGCGGGACGCCGACCGCTGCGTGGGATGCCACGCCATTGCGCGCGGCGGCGACGCGTTTTCCGCGGCGCTCTACGGTGAACCCCGAGAGGGAATCGTATTCGACTTCGACGGTGATATTTCGCGCGACCCGGCGGATGGCGAACCCGTTCCCGGTTCGGATTTTGGCTTTTCTGCCCTCAGCACGGACGGCAACCTGCTGATTGCGAGCATCGATGGGCGGCTGCGCGCCTTTGACGCGTTTGAGATGGACACGCTCGATCTGGGCCTTCCAACCGAGTTGGCCACGCAGCCCGCGCTCGGCGACGAAGGCGAGCTCTACTACATCGCGGCAGACGCGACGGAGCGCTTCGAGGGATCGACGCTGCGCGTCGCGGGCTTCGAAGATGGGGCGTATCGGTCACCCGAAACACTCTTTAACGGTTCGGAACTTTCGGCTCAGCCCGAAGGCGGCGCGACCGTGGCCCATCCGACGCTCGGTCCGGATCCCCAGTGGCTCGTGTTTGCGCATGGGCCGCAGAGTTGGCTCGGGCCCGAGGAACGACTGACCGAGTCGGCCCTCTATTTGAGCGTCGACGGTCGTTCGCCGGTGCGGCTCACGCGCCTGCTTCCCGGAGGGATGAGCAGCGCCACCTGGCCAAGCTTTGCTCCGCGCTCCGTCGGCGAGGGAAGCAACGCGCGCTACTGGCTGGTCTTTCTCTCGCGGGCGCCCTTTGGCGGCGCCGACGGTACCCTCGGGACGGACCTACGCCAGCTTTGGCTTGCTTCCCTCGACCCGAATGCGCCGGCCGGAAGCGATCCCTCCCATCCGCCCGTTCGTGTTCCACTGCAGAGTTCGGACACGCACAACCTTGGCGCGGCGTTTCGTGCGCTCGACTGCATCGAGCCCAATGAACGTTGCGTCGCCGGACCGCAGTGCTGTTCGGGCCGCTGTGCGCCCGATGAGGACGAAGACTACGCGTGCGATTGAGTCGTTAGATTTTTCTGAACCGAAAACGCAGCTCGTCTCCACAACGAGCGCGTATGAGATTTTGCATAGCACTTCTTGCATCGGCGCTTGCCGCCAGCTGCTCTGAGCCTCCGGGCACCACGCCGGGGGGCGGAACACCGGGCGAACTGCCCGAGCTGAGGGCCGACGAGTCGGGGGAGGCTGGACTACGGCGCCTCACGGCGGCGCAGTTTAGCCAGTCGATCGCCGAGTTGATCGGACGCGATCGCGGCGAGCGCGAGGAGGTTCGCGCCCGCATTTTTGAAACGGGCCGTTTGCCTTCGGAACGAACCGTGCACGGCTTCGAAAACTACGGCGCCGTTCAGAGGCCGTCCGCCGCCCTCGTCGAAGCGCACCTGCGAAGCTCGCTCGTCGCCGCAGAGTTTGGCGAGCCGCTGTGCGGAGACCGTTCATGCGAACGGGCCCTCACTTCCGTGGCCGAACGGGCCTTTCGGGGTCCCCTTGACGCCTCGGACCAGGAAGCGCTTCGAGCGCTCCTCGATTCATCCGTCGATCCGTTCAATGGCGCCTTCCTCGCGGTGCAGTGGATCCTTCAGCACCCGCGCTTTTTGTACCTGATCGAACGCGGCGAAGGTGAAGTCACGGGCGGACGCATCGCGCTCACGAACTACGAAGTCGCGGCGCGGCTGAGTTTCTTTCTTTGGGGATCGGTTCCGGACGAGCGCTTGATGAACGTGGCGAGCGCGGGACGGCTAAGCACACCCGAAGAAGTTGCATCGGAAGCGGCGCGCATGTTCGACGATCGGCGCGCGCGCCACGGGATGCGTGAGCTACATCGCCAGTGGCTCGACTTTGATCGGGTTGAACGCATCAACCCCGACTTTCTGTCCTTCGAGCTCTTTCGGGTCATCGATGACCCCAACGACGCGGAGATCAGCCAGATTCGCCTTCGTTCACTCGTGCGGGCCATGCGAAGCGAGCTGGAGATGTTTGTCGAAGCGCAGCTCTTCGACGGACCGGGCACGCTTCGCGCGCTGCTCACGAGCACCAAGACCCACGGGGACCATCTGATTCGCTACCTTTATGGACTCGGCGAGCTTCCCGATGAGGATTCGCTGGACGCCGAGGAATGCGAAGACGAGTGCCCGTTGCGCATGCGTTCGCTCGACCTCGACCCTTCCCGTCGTGGCGGGTTCCTCACGCTGGCGAGCCACAATGCCGCGCATTCTTACCCTAGGCAGCCCGCTCCGATTCGCCGCTCGATGTTCGTGCTCGAGCGTTTCCTTTGCGAGCCGCCGCCCCCACCGCCGCCGGGCATCGACCCTTCTGGTGTGACCGGTCGCATGGGCGATGCCCGCACGAACCGTGAGCGTCATTCGGAGCACACGACGAACAGCTTCTGCGCGGGATGCCATCGCGTCATCGATCCCATCGGCTTTTCCTTCGAGCGCTACGACGCCATCGGCGGCTACCGCACCGAGGACAACGGATTCCCCGTCGACAGCTCCGGGGACCTGCGCGCCCTCAACATGGACGTGGAGTTCAGCGACGCGGTGCAGCTTTCGGCGGCGCTCGCGGAGAGCCCGCGCGTGCAGGCGTGCGTGTCCCGTCAGTGGATGCGCTACGCCCTCGGCCACGACATTCGAGCCAGTGACCTCGAATCGCTGCGGAGCGTCGCTACGGCCTTTCAAGCGTCCGACGGCAGCTTTCGCGAACTCGCGCTTGCCATCGTTCAGTCCCCCAGTTTCTTGACCCGCGAGGTGTCCCAGTGAATCGCCGAACCTTTCTTCAAGCCCTTGGTCTGGGCGGTGCAGGGCTCACGCTGCCCACGCTTCTTGCCAACCGCAGCACCGGTGACACGGGCGCCGCTTCGTGTCCGACTCGCTTTATCGTGTTCTACACCTGGCACGGGACAAACTACCCCGACTACCGCATGTGGCAGCCGGGAATCATCGACGAGACCAACTGGGGAAACTACTCGCTCAGCGACCTCTCGCCGTCCGATTTTAGTCCGATTCTGGCGCCGCTTCATCGCTACCGCGATCGCGTCGCTATCTTCGACGGTTTGGGCCTGGTGTCGGCGGATGGCGACGGCATCGGCGACCAGCATCAGCGCGGTCAGGTGCACTCGCTGACGGGCGGAAACGTGCAGATTATTGGCG
>JBCCRV010000356.1:0-7548 GCA_039201085.1 Myxococcota bacterium
CGGTCCGGCTCGACGAGGCTCTGACCCATCTCGCTGCCGCGCGCCGCGAGAAAGGTGTTTGCCATTGCGCCGCCGATGATGAGGGCGTCGACCTTGCTGAGCAGCGCTTCGATCACATCGATCTTTCCGCTTACCTTGGCTCCGCCAAGAACGGCCACGTACGGGCGCTGCAGCTCACCGCGCAGCTTCGAGAGCGCGGCGATTTCGCCCTCCATCAGCAAGCCGGCGGCCCGGTGGGACATGAGCTTCGGCAGGGCAGAAACGCTCGCGTGGGCCCGATGGGCCGCGCCGAAGGCGTCGCCTACATACGCGTCCGCAAGCTTCTCAAGCTCGCGCGCAAACGCCTCATCGTTCGCCTTTTCGCCCGGGTGAAAGCGCAGATTTTCGAGGAGCGCGACCTGTCCGTCGCGAAGGTCCCCGGTCACTTTGCGGGCGCCGTCACCAATGCACTCGTCCGTCAGCCGCACTTCGCCGTCGGGCAGCAGCTCCGCCAGCCGTGCCGCCACCGGCTCGAGGCTCAGGCCCGGCACCACGTGGCCCTTGGGACGGCCCATGTGGCTGGCCAGCACAAGACGAGCACCACGCTCAATGAGCGCAAGAATCGTGGGGAGCGCGGCGCGAATGCGCGTGTCGTCGGTGATCGTGTCGCCGTCCAGCGGCACGTTGAAGTCGACGCGGCAGAAGACGCGCCGCCCGCCGACTTCGAGGTCCGAAAGCGACCTCATGACACCATGAGCTGAGCGAGGTCGACCATTCGCTGGCTGAAGCCCCACTCGTTGTCGTACCACGCCTGCACCTCGACGAGGTCGCCGCCGACCACCATCGTCTGCGCCGCATCCACGACGGACGAATGGGTGTCACCGATGAAGTCCGTCGACACGAGGGGGCGCGTTTCGAAGGCAAGCACACCCTTGAGCGGCCCGTTCGCCGCAGCTTCAAGGGCGGCGTTCACCGCTTCGGCGCTCGTCTGCGTTTCCACGTGCGCCGTCAGGCACACCATCGAGACGTTTGGCGTCGGCACGCGTATCGCGCCACCGACCAGCTTACCCTCGAGGGCGGGAATGACCTTGCCAATGGCCGTCGCAGCGCCCGTGGTGGTCGGAATCATCGACAGGGCGGCGGCACGCGCCCGGCGGATGTCCTTGTGGGGCAAGTCGAGAATGCGTTGGTCATTTGTGTACGAATGAATCGTGAGCATGTGCCCCTTCTGAATGCCGAAGGACTCGTGCAGCACCTTGGCGACCGGCGAGAGACAGTTCGTCGTGCAGGACGCGTTCGACACGACGTGGTGCGTTTCCTTGTCGTAGCCGTCGGTGTTGATGCCGACGCAAAATGTTCCGTCGATCTCGCCGCGCGCAGGCGCGCTGATGATGACCTTCTTTGCGCCGGCTTCGAGGTGCTGCGCCGCTGCGTCTCGCGTGCGAAAGACGCCGGTGCACTCGAGCACCACCTCGGCGCCGAGCTCGCCCCAGTTGAGCTTCTTCGGATCGCGTTCCGCACTCGTGGGAATGCGCGTGTCGCCGACGACGATGGCGCCGTCCTCCGCGCGAACGTCGTGGGCGTAGGTGCGATGAACCGAGTCGTACTTCAGCAGGTGTGCGAGCGTTTCATCGTCCGTGAGGTCGTTGATGCCAACGATCTCCACCTTGCCGGCGTAGTCGGAAAGCAGAATACGCGCGACGCATCGTCCGATGCGCCCGAAGCCGTTGATGCCGATCTTGATAGCCATCGATTCCTCCACTGCGCCAAAGCCCGAGGGGGCCTACGCGCGCCCGAAGCTAGACCAGGCCGCGGCGGAAAGGAACGGCAAACTTCGCGCTTGAGCCCCGTGTGTCAGCGAATCAAGACAGCAGATGCGCGGTTGAGCGAGACCGGCGGCAAGCCTATCGCGTAGGCCGGTCAGGATTCGAGACCCAGGCGGCAGCCTGTTGCCTGCGGCGTCGAGCCCATCTTCTCGCGGGGCATATTCGACGCCTATTAGAGCGTTACTCAACTAGGAGTGTGTCGCGCCCATCCTCATCGCGTAGGATGAGCCTGCTGCGGCGCGACAGATTCCTTAGCATTCGCCGTCTTTGATGTCCGTCGTGACAAGCTCGAGCAGCGCGTTCGTGAAGCCAACGATGTCCGAACGGCTGTGACCGCTGCTGCGGAGCTCGCGGTAGACGCTCTTGGCGAGAATGCGAAGCGCGCGGCCGTCTCCGGCAGGAGACTGGGACGGGCGGCGGGAGGTTTCTTGAGTGGTCTGCATGGCAATGCCTTGGGGTGAGGCCTCCGACCATGAGGGAGGGAGGGCTCGTCGTCGACAAACTGGGCTGTCGTACTTCCGCACACCAGCTACGCAGCATACGTGCCAGCTTTGAAGGTCGTTCGGCCGGTTTTGCGTTTTCCCTGAAGCTTCGGGCCTTTAGCGCCGAAGTCGGCCGGCCAGTCAGGATTCGCAGACTCCGATCGCTGCGAAGATCGCTTCGCACCCATGGGCAGGGTGCACAAACTCCTACGCACTTGTATCGTGAAGAGGTGGGGCAGGGGCTTGGCTTCCTAGCGGTACGGCTGGGTGCTCGCCTCGATTTTGGCGCGGTGCCGGTCGAGTCGATCGTGCGGATTGTCGGTCCGCAGAAGTGGGCATTCGCCGACACGAGCGTGGACGCGGCGGGTGAACTGTGGCCGCACCAGCCCCTCGCCATGCTCCTGGCGCGCCCAAGAACCCGGGAGCGCGGTCATATGGTGCTCATTCGCACGCGTGAAGGGCGGGTGGCCCTGGAGGTTGAGGAAGGGGTGGCCTTTTTCAAGAGCGCAGGCCGAGCGCGGCCCGCGCCGGCCGCAGTCGACCCGCATGGCCATTTACTTGGGTACCTTCCACTTCTCGCTCTGGAACGGCACCTCGTCATGAAGGCGGAGGCCGCCAACCGACTGGCGCGCTCGTTGGTCGAAATGCACGGGCCCCTGCGTGCAGACGGTGGCGCGCTCTGGGCCGGTACGACTGCGCTGGAAGGGGCGTACAGTCTCGTCGACCGGGTGCAGGAAGCCACCGGGTACGGTTGCACGATCTTTCATGAAGATGTGCGCGTGGCGACGACCGTTCGTCGTATCGGAAGCTTCGAGCGCGCGGTGGGCACCCGTGCGGGCGCGGGCGTCGCGGAACACACGCTCGGACGAGGGCGCACCTTTCGCGGGGTCACCCGAACGCTCGGGCGCGACTGGGCGATCGTCTACTCGCCGCTCGTGGACGCAAAGCGAAACCCCATTGGCATGCTCGCGACGTTCGCCGAAGTGTCCCTAAAGGTATTTCCCGTCTTCGACACGAACGCTATCGCCCGCGGCTTTCCGGACTGCAGCTCGCGCGACTGAAGGGCTCAATCGGCCAGGTCGTTGACGGCCTTGTCGTCCGCGGGCGTATCCCCTGCCTCGCCCGTCGTCGGCGCCGCGAGAAGAGCACTTACACAATCCTTGAAGGGATCACTCTCCCGGTCGACGTCTTCGCCGAGCTGCTCGGCGCAGGTGTTCTCGGCGGCTTCCTGTAGCGCGCGCTGTTCGTTTGCTTCGCGCGCGGCGATGCGAATGCGCGTCTCGACGTAAAGGCGCATGTTTCGCACCGCCTTGTCGAAGTGAAGGTCCGCATCGTGGGCGCGGCCCAGAAAGTAGAAGAGTTCGGGGTGGCGCTGGACGTAGTCCGGTTCGGAGCGTGCCAGGTCTTCGAGCAGCTCAACGGCTTCGCCGAAGCGGGACGGGTAGGTCGGCCCCGTCTTATAAAGCAGGTAGGCGTGAAGCAGGCGCAGGCTCGGCCCGCTGTGCAGCCGGATCGGTGCCGGGATCGCTTCCATCGCGAGCTGAGCCGTTTCGTAGTCGCCCGCGTCGATGGCCGTACGGACCGCCTGAAAGCCTTCCCGCAGCACGCGGGCTTGTTCTGTCGCCATCTGCGGGCCCGGCACGGGTTCTTCGATCACGACCTGGGGCTCGGCCTGGGGCGACATCAGCCGCGTGAGTACCTCCGCCGCGACGGCGATGGCCGGTGCTTGGCCCGCGCGCTCGGCGAGATCGACGAACGCCGCCGCTTCCGCTTTACGGCCGTGACCGATGAGGCTTAGCGCCATCTCCGCGTAGCGCTGCGCCGCCTCTTCACCGTCGCCAAAACCCGCCGCCTGTCCGACAAGTCGGCCAAAGGGCCATTCGGGTGAATAGATGTTGGCGAGGTAGCCTTCGTAGCGCTGGTAGCCGATGAGGTCGCGGGGCGCGGCGAACTCGATGAGGGCGTTGTCGTCCGTGTTGAGGGGGACGGGCTCAAGCCGACACGTGGCTTCGGGACACGACGCATTCGGCGGGTTGCTGCGGTCCGGGAATGCCTGCCACTCGCCGCCCATCAGCCGGTGCTCGATCTGCGCGTATTGAAGCACCTCTTCCTTCGACGCGAAGAGCGTGCGCGCGAAGACGTCGTAAGGCGTGTTGACGAAGGCTCGACCGAGCTCGTCGGCCACGCCGGGAATCCCGTACACTTCTTCGAGGTGCTGCACGTTCAAGTCGATCGGCGAGTCTGAGCCTATGAGCACCGTGTCGCTTGAGAGATCCTCAGCCGAGAAGACGACGACGTGCTCGAAGGACTCGGCGAAGGTGCGGTAGATCGTTTTGATGTTTTCCGGGCTCAGCTCGTAGAGCTGGACCCACTGGCAGTAGATGCCGCCTTCGCGCAGGCGCTGCTTCGTGATGCGAAAGTGGTCCGTCGTGAAGAGGTCGCTCACGCCGGTGATCCACGGATTGCTAGGTTCACTCACGATGACGTCGAACTCCCGGTCCGTGGACGAAAGGTAGTTTCGTCCGTCGTCGTTGATGACGGTCAGCCGGTCCATCTCCACGTAGGGAAAGTCCGGGAGCGTGTAGCTCAGGCCGTTGACGTCCTGGAAGTACTTGCTCGCGTCCGGAATCGATCGCTCGAGCTCGATGACGTCGACGCTCTCGACGGGGAACTTAAGCACCGATCCCACGGTCACGCCGGAGCCGAAGCCAATCACGGCGACGTCCAAGTCTTCGGGGCCGTCGCGATGGAGCAGCAAGGGATAGGCGCCGACCATGATCTGCGTCGGCATATCGTCGCCGTTCGACGCGTCGACCTTGCCGTTGTTCTTCAGGGCGTAGTGACGACCCCAGCGCTCGACGCTCACAGTCGTCGACAGACCGTCGTGGTAGTAGACCAGGTCCGGCTCGCCCCAGCTCGGGCTGCACGCGTCGGACGCGAGGGAAACGCGAAACACCCCCAATGTCATGCGCGAAAGGTTCCAGCGAAAGCGACCGCTGTCGCCCCAGCCGCCCCAAACAAGCACGGCGATCAGCGCTGGGATGAGCGGCGCAAGGATGTAGACCGTCGCCGCGTACCACGCAGGTGTGGCGTCTTCGTCGTCGTCGTCCGCATCTTCTTCGTCTTCCGTGTCACCGGACGTCTCCGCCGCATCGGTCTCATCCAAGTCGTCGGTGCTTGTGGCTTCGTCGTCGTTTTCGGCGGCGCTCATGACGAGCAGCACGAGGCTCAGGAGCAGGTAGACGACCATGCCCGTGATGATCGTCTTCTGCATGCCGTAGGTCTGCATGAGCACGAAGCCCGGAAGCCACGCGCCCATCACCGAACCGATCGTGTTGCCCGCGTAGACGTTGCCGACGTCGCGACCCACGCTGCCGCCGCCGCTCGTCCAGATGCGCAGCGTCATCGGGAACATCGCGCCCATGCCGACGGTGGCGGGCAGGGTGCACATCATGGTCGTGAGGAACATGAAGAACTGCACGAGGCCCACGTGGTTCGGCAGGTCTTCGAGGCTCGCGACCAGCGCGGCGAAGGCGCAGGGGATCTCGTCCTGAAAGAGGTAGTTGACGAAGGCGGCGCCGCCGATGAAGAGCGGCATGAGCGCGATCTGCAGCATCGGGTAACGCCGAAAGGCGAAGGCGATGAAGAAGAAGATGCTGAGCGCGACGGTTACGCTTCCGACGATGAGCGAGATGCGGTCGCCCTCGAAGTTCACGGCGCCCGCCGCCGCGGCGAGGACGGGCACGGCGAGCATCAGCGCGACGGGCGCGCCGGAAGACACGCCCCCAAAGGCGGTGCGCTTTTCCTTCAGGTGCGCGGCGACCCATACGATGGCGATGGGCGTTGCGAAGAGCGCGACCATGCCCAGATAGAGCGCGACGCCTTCGCTGACGGCCCATGGGCTGAGCGTGAAGGTGAGCAGCACAAGCGATGCGACGCCCGCCGTCGTGAGAAAGCCGCGGCCCGCCGCAAAGGCGCTTGCGACGGCACTGCCGCCGCCAATACCAATAAGGAAGGTTGCCAGGATAAGGTTGAAGGCCTGAAAGGACGAGCCGATGGTCATCGCGAGCGAGCGCGACCAGACGATTTCGTAGCAAAGGCTGGCGAAGCCGCTGATCACAAAGGCGCCCAAGGCGAAGTAGCGACCGAGGGGCGGAACGGGCAGAGCGATGTCGTCGCCCGGTCCCGCGTTGGCGCCCTCGTCTTCTTGCTCGCCGCGGTCGTCGGCGTCTTCCTCACCGTCTTCTTCGTCGTCGCCGCTGCTTGAAGCTTCCGCTGGCGGCGCATCGAAGTTCGCTTCGATCGGCTTGCGAAGCAGGAAGATGCCGGCGGCGAGGGCAAAGTTGATGAAGGCCGCCGTCGTGTTGGTGAGGCTGACGCCGATGTTCGGCATGAGCACGAAGCCGCCGAGCAGCACGCCGAGCACGGCGCCAAAGGTGTTCACCGAATAGAGCGCACCGACCCACGAACCGACTTGCGCTTGCCCCTGCGTGCGGGTGACGAAGTAGCGTGAGAGCAGCGGCAAGCTCGCGCCCATCAGGGTGGTGGGCACGAGCAGGATGGGAAGCACGCAGAAGAAGCGTGCGACGGTGAAGCCGAGGGAGCCGCTGCCCAAGGCGACGCGCAGGTAGCCGTTGACCCCCGCGAGCCAGCCTTCGGGATCGAGCAAGAAGGGCACGAGCAGGGCCCAAACGCCGACGATGCCCTCGACGATGCCGTAGGCGAGGAGCGGGTTTTTCACCCGGTCGGCGCGCCGACCGGCGACGAAGGCGCCGATGCCGAGGCCCATCATGAAGATGGTGACGACGGTGCTGATCGCGACGCTGCTCGCGCCAAAGACCTTCGCCAGCATTCGGCTCCAGATGGACTGGAAGATCAGGCTGGACGCACCGGAGAGGAAGAACGCCGCAAAGGCGGCGAAACGCATCAGGTTCGGCGAGGCGGTCGGGCGATCTCCGGCGTTTGGGGGATTCATAAGGAAAAACGCGGGTTTGCGTGGGTCTTGGGAGCGCCCTGGGGCGGGGGTTTTGGGAAGCTGGGGAGGGGTACGTAGTCGTTTTGAACCCGGGTCCTGGGGCCCCTTGGGCCCGCAGGATGAGCCCTTGGCTTCGCCGCGGACTACACTCCGCCCATGGGCCGCGCAACCCTGCTCGCCGTGACGCTCGTGCTCGCTCCGCTGGGCACCTCGCCCCGCTCGTCGGCGCGACGGGTGGAGGCGCAGACGTCCGCTGCGGTCAACGTCGGCCCCGAGCGCAGCCGGC
>JBCCRV010000357.1:0-7543 GCA_039201085.1 Myxococcota bacterium
AGCGCACGATGATCGGCGCGCCGTTGTGCGCTTCGGCGTGGGTGAGCGCTTCGCGGAGGAAGCGCTGCGCGTCCGCTGAGCCGGAAGAGACGGCGTTGCGTGCCGATGTGTACATGCCAGCGAGTCGGGTTTGCGCTTCGCGCACCTGGGGTGCGCTGGGATACCCCGCGATATACTGGCGGTACGCGGACGCGCTGGGCGCCGCGCCCAAGTCTTCGAAGGCCTGCTGGTAGTGGAGGGCGGTGGCCTCGTCGCGCATCGGTGCGCTCGGGTACATGTCGAGAAAGCTCGAGAGATCCCGGTCGGCCACGGCGGTTTCGTAGTCGTACTGCATGACGCGGGCGCGGGCCTGTTCGGGGAAGCGCGCGCGGTCGTCGTCCGCGTAGCGAAGAAGCCGCGTGCGATAACGCTCAAGGTCCGCCGCCATTGCGTCGAAGGCTTCGACGTCGCTGAGTGCGTTGCGCACAAACCATGTAGGCACCGCAAGCACTGCGATACCGAGAGCGAGTGGCACCTGGAAGCGTACCCACGCGGGCGCACGTTGCACTTGGGGAGCAGAGCGCGGCCCGTTCAATAGCGGCTCGTTGCCTGCGACTCGGCGTTCAGCGAGGGCGCGCAGGGTGGGTTGAATCCTCGCTTCGCTCCCAAGGTTCATTTCGTAGTTGCGGCCATCCGGCGTGGTGAAGGTAGCGAAGATATGGGGCGTTCCGAGCCACGTCTCCCGTCGGTAGTGCTGCTTGAGATCGCTCAGTCGATGCACACGAATCGCGTCCACGTTCCACGCGTCCACGAACATCGTCGCTGTGAGGAAGAAGCCTTGCCGATACGGCGGTGCCTTTCGCATGCGGTTCTTCACGAAAGCCATGGCCGAGAAGGTGGCGACGAAGAGTGCAAAGGCGTGACCCAGCAGCGAACCTTGGCCGGCCCAAATCGCGAAGGGATTTCCGAAGTCCGCCGTGGGTAGAACGAACGCGGCTGCAACGCCCATCAGCACGCCCAGCGTCGACATGATGGTCACGCCCACGCTCGGGCCTTCCGGAAGCAGGTTTTCGACGCGGGCCAGCGAAGCGGAGCGGTTGGTGGTCAGCTCGATCAACTGGCGCTTGGCGCCTTCGGAGAGCTGCGAAAAGCGCGCCGGGGAGGAGGCCTGTTGGAGGGGTGCGTGTTCCATGGGCCGGCTAATCGCAACGGCCGTGCCACGGGAAACGGTGATCTTGTCAGGCTTTTCGCGGGACACAGGCCAGAACAGGTTGCGACATTCGTGGATTGCGGCGTGACACCGTCCTTCGAGCTCCCGTGCCGTTGCCTGACCACGGCGATTTTGGGGATGAGCTTTAACGCCTCGCCGACACGCTCGCGGGCAGGCGCGCCGCCATCCGGTCGAGTGCTCGAAGGATGTCGTCGCGTCGACGTGCTTCTTTCATCCAGCGAGGAAGTCGGCTGGTTAGGGCGCGGTTGGACCAGCCTGTCTCTTGATCCGGTATGCGTTCCCGCAGGTCTGCTGCGACGTAGCTGCGGATCACGTTGAGGTGGCGCTCGTTGTAGGCCCAGAGGGCACGTCCACCGCAGGTTTCTTGAAGCCAAAGTGGCAGCTCGAAGTAGTCGTCGATGGGGCTGTGGGTGGAGTGGCGCTGAATCGAACGCTTATGCCAACCCTTTGAGTAGCCGCAGTGGGTGCAGGTGAGGCGGCGCGGTGCAAACCAGCCGGGGCGTTCGTCCGGGTCTAGCTGACGGTTCACCGCACACCGTTTGCAACGCGGGCACTCCACGAGCACCTCGTCCATGAACTCGTAGTGACTTTCCTTGGCGTCACGAAAGCGGATTACCTGTGTCTTCACAGCATGCGAAGTGTTACCCACCTTGCGCGCTCACGCTCGTTCCGCACGCGTACACAGGCGTGCCTCAGCGGGAAGAGTAAGCACACATCCGCCGGATCGCCCGCTGGCAAACGTAGATGAACGTTCAGATGAGTTTTGCGGACGCGCTCGCGCAGCTCGTGGAGCGGGTTCTCGACTGACGCTCCTCCAGCCGCTTCCCGCACTCGAGCCGCTCACATCGGGGCGCACCTTCCTGCATTTCAGCTTCCGCGTTAGTCTCGGCCATGGTTCGGCTTCGCCTGCAGGTAGTGCTTGTCGCACTCGTTTTGAGCACGTTTGGCTGCGGCGGAGGAGGGGGTTCGGAGCCGGATGGTGGGGACGCGATGGGGGACGCAGCGCTCGATGGCGCCCCGATGGACGGTGCGGCGCTCGACGGCACGATGGGCGATGTGGCCGTCGATGGCACGAACATGAGCGATGCGGACGCCGCGCGCGACGCCGCACTGGACGCGACCGACGCTGACACGGGCGTGGTTCCGCCCATCGACTGCGACGTGACGCCGGACGCATTCGGCTGCCCCTGCGTCGAGGAAGACGACTGTGCGTCGGGACTCTGCGTGGATGGGGCGAGCGGTCCGGTCTGCACGGATACGTGCGACGAGACTGCCTGCCCCGACGCGACGACTTGTGTCACGTCCGACGCGTTCGGTCCTGACGAGATTCGGCTCTGCGCGCGGAACGGCGCGTCGTCCTGCCGCCCATGCGAATCGTCGAGCGACTGCGTTGGAGCGCTGCTGCCGGACGAGGACGTTGCATGTCTTGCCCTGCCGTCGGGCGGAGATACGTTCTGCGTAAGCGCCTGCGAAAGCGACTTGGACTGCCCGGCGGAATACGAGTGCGTCGAGCTAGATGATGGAACCGATACCTACTGCGCACCGAGCGCCGGGGCCTGCCCCGAACCGGTGCGCGTCCGCTTTGCGCTTGCTGGCAGCTCCACCGCAGACGAGGCGAGCGCGCTGGCCGTCGCCGTTGTGCTCACTACGGACGCGCCCCTTGCCGAAGCGATTTCCGTCGACGTGGTTGACGCCGCGACGGGCACCGCAACAAGCGGCGCGGACTACACCGCCCTCGGCGTTCAGACACTCACCTTCGACGCGGGTTCGGAGGATGGCGATATGCAGACGATCGATCTGCAGCCGATCGACGACGTCGACGTGGAGGGCGTGGAGACGGTTGGGCTCTTGCTGCAGAACGTGGTCGGCGACGGCGCGATCGGCGCCCAAGATGGCCACGCGCTCACGATTGTGGACGACGACGCGGCCGTCGTGGAGTTCCAGGCGGCGGGGTCAACCGGTGCTGAGAATGGCGGCGCGGCTAGCGTTCCTGTCCGGCTTCTCATTCCGTCGGGCGGTCGGCTCGCGGAGCCGAACGAGGTCGACGTGACGGACGCCGGGAGCGGAACGGCGACGGCCGCCGACTACGCGTCGATCGGTGTTCAGACGCTCACCTTCGGCGTTGGCGCGATGAACGGCGCCACGCGCGACGCGACGATCACGCCGTCCGCGATGGATAACCTCGTCGAAGGCGACGAAACGATCGTGCTCGCCGTCGGCGGGTTGACGGGCCCGGGAGCGCTCAGGTCGCAGGCGGCGCATACGTTTACGCTGACGGACAGCGACGCGGCGAGCATGGCTTTCATGACCCCGGCTAGCGCAACCACCGACGAGAGCACGGCTCTGCCGATCACCGTCGTGCTCACGACCACGCCGCCGGCCGCCACGTTGGCCAGCGCCGCCTCGGCGACGGTGCAAGATGAGGGCACCGGTACGGCGACCAGCGGAGCGGACTACGCCGCGTTCGGTGCGCCCACGGTGGCCTTCGCGGCGGGGGCGGGCAACGGCGCCACGGCGACCGTGACGGTAACCCCGATCGATGATGGGTTGATCGACCTGATGGAGACCGTCGCGCTTTTGCTGGCGAGTCCAAGCGCACCGCTGACCGTCGGTTCGCCAAGCACCCACCAAGTGACCATCACCGACGACGACGCCTCCGTGCCGATGGGCGTGGCAGATGTCTATCAAACGGTTGGCAACACGGGCTTGCACGCAACGGCGGGCGCCGCGCTGACGCCCCTTCGTCATCCAAACGGCGTGCTCGCCAACGACGTCGATCCCGTCGGAGCTGCGTTGACGGTGACCTCGGTCACCGGAAACGGTGCACCGGACGTAAGTGCGCCCTTTACCGTTACCACCGCGATGGGCGGTGACGTCGTCATGATGGGAAGCGGCGAGTTCACCTACTACCCGCCGGCCGGTGTCACTTCGACCTCCGACACATTCACCTACGTGGCGACGAACGGCGATGCGAGCAGCACGGCGATCACGGTCACCGTCGAGATCACCGACGACCTCGTCTACTACGTCGACCCCACGGTTCCCGCGGGCGGCACGGGGCGGGACGACGCACGCTTCGACAGCCTCGCCGACGTGCCGTCGACGGCCAACGCCACCGTCTACGTCTTCCCGGGCAGCGTGCCCGGGGCGATCACCCTTGCAAACGGGATGCAGCTTGTCGGCGCGGGTGGCGACCTGACCTTCAACGTGGACAACGCCTTGCCCGACCCCGATGTGCTCTTCAGCGGAACGACGCGGCCGACGCTGACCGCCCTGACTACGGCCGCTTCCGGGAATACGATTCGCGACCTCAACTACAACTCGTCGAATCGTGCGCTGTCTTCGACGGCCGCCGGCGTGCTCACCGTGCAAAACGTCGACGTCACGGTTACCGGCGGCGTGAACGGTATCCAGATTACGAATGCAGCACCGGGGAGCGTGGTCAACTTTGGCCGGGTCAGCATCTCGGGCACGACAACGATACCGCTCAATCTCAGCTTAAACGCCGGCACGTTTACTTTCGGCAACACGACCCTTGGGGCACCTGTGACCGGGACCGGCCTCCAGATGACCGAAAACACGGGGTCTTTCACCTTTGGAAACACGGAGGTAACCAGTCCAGATAGCGATGCGGTGGTGATCAATAGTGGGTCGCCGACGGTCGTCTTCAACTCCTTAACGAGCACGAGTCCAAATCAAAGCGCGCTCGATGTCCGGGCCGTCACGGGCGGCGCATTGACCATCACGAACGCACTCACCGTGGTTGGCTCCGGCCAGTCGGCGGTTTTCCTCAGCAACTTCACGGGCACAACCACGATCGGCAGCGTTTCGATCGACAACTCGACATCGAACGGCACGGGCATTCAAACTGAAAACAGTGGCCTCGTGACGATCAACGCCGACAATGACACCTCCGGTGGCGCGATCAACGCCGGTTCGGGCGCGACATTTATCGCGACGTCGGGGAGCGCGCAGCCCTTAGACGTCAGCCTGACATCGCTCACCTCCACGGGAGGTACGCAAACACCGATTCAGCTTCGCAATACGACGGGCAACTTCACCGTCACCGGCAACGACTTCGGGACGTCCGGCAGCGGAGGCACGATGGCCAGCAAGACCGGTCCTGACGCCATACCTCCGACGCGCGGGGCCGGTGTCCTTCTCGACAACGCCGAAAACGTCTCGCTCCGAAACATGGTTCTGCAGGACTTCAGTAACTGGGCGATCTGGGGCCGCAACGTGAACGGCTTCACCCTCGATGGATGCAGAATCGGTTCATCCACGACGATTGGAACCAGCTTCGCAAACGATGAAGGCGCAGTGCGTTTCGAGCAGCTGATCGGTACGGCCACGTTTGTGGACTCCACCATCGAGGACGGCTTCGAAGACAACGTTCACATCGTGAACGACTCAGGCACGCTCGAACTCAACATCACGCGCAGCACCATTGGCCTCAATGCGACCGCCACGGGCAACGATGGGGTGCTCGTCGGTGCACGCATGAACGCCGCCATCAACGCCTCCATTGTCGGGAACACCTTCAGCGGTGCGCGCGGCGACATGCTGCAGCTCGACGCAAGCGGCACCTCCGTCATGGATTGTGTGATTCAGAACAATATGTTCACGAACACGCACCCAAACATCGCGTCGCGCGCGGGCGGCGTCGTCGTGTCCAGCAGTGACTCGGCCCGGATGACCTACAACGTGTCGGGTACGGCGACGACGCCGCCCCTTTCGCAAGTGTTCACGGGCGCCCGTGGCAATGCCCTTGCCGTGAACGTGGCGGGCTCCGTGGGCACGGGTGCGATTCAAAACAACCGAGTCGGAACGTCGGGCACGCCCGCTTCCGGTACGGTCGAAGCGAACGGCCTTTTTGTACGCACCTCCAACGGCGCCACCCACTCCATCACAGTCGACAACAACGACCTGTTCGGTTTGGGTACAGGATCTACCGGAGATGCCGGGGTTTACTTGGGCGCCCTATCGAACGCACGGATGAATGCGACCGTCACGAACAACACCGTTTTGGAGATGGCGGGTTCCGGCGGACTTGGCGCCCTGTTCGCGCAAAACGGTGGCGGCCCCGGTTCGGTGCTCTGCATGGATCTGCGGAACAACGTCTTCGACTCCACGGGTTTGGCGTTTCCCATCGCGGACGTGTTCTTCGATTTCATACCGGTCGAGGGCGCCCACAACTCCCCCGGGTACACCGGCGGAGCCGCCAACAACGCGGCACTCGAACTCTACATGATGAACCAAGGCAACACTTTCGGACAGCGCGCTGGGTTCCGGGCCGACAACGCTGGGGTGACCGTCCATACGGGCGTCGGAAGCTCGTGCCCGTAGGTGCTTGGGTGCGCTTTCCGTCTCGCGCGCAAAATCCGCTGGGTTCGAGCTGAACAAGAGCGCTCGTTGCGCGCTCCAGCCGAAAACGAGGTTGGGCAAGGCGCGTTGAATAATGGCGGTGACGTGTTCTTCCTGCCCTTCTGGGATCGGGAGGGCGTGGATCGATCCGTTGGCCGTACCTATGCGCAACGATGGAATGCCATTGATATGGACTACGTATACCCAACGTACGCTTGCTCGCTCGCGCAGTGCGTTGATTCCGGGGTCCGCCAATCGCTGCCGGCTGACGTTCCACATCAGCGCCCCCGCAGCGGCGATAAGGACCGCACAGAAGCCCATAACCGTGCTTGCGATGATCGCACCGTCTAAGTACGCAGCGATGGACGGTGCGACGAAGACGAGCCCGACGAAAGCCGTTGCGGCTCCGTACCATCCCAGACGTTGGGAGCGGCGGTTGAGTTCGTCTTCCAGGATCCAGAGGTCATCCACTCGCTGCAATCCCCTCTGCTTCGAACCAGCTCAGAATTTCCAAGCGCTCCTGTTTGGTGCACTCCAGCTGAGCGCGTGAGCCCGCGCGGTGCTCCATCTCCAGGAAGAGCTGCAAATATCCGTTTGTCCGAACGTTGATGGCACGCGTTCGCGTGATGTTTGAGATGTCGCCACGCCACGCCTGCACGACGGGATGGGTGGGAGCCCCGCGGTATTTTCGTACGCTTCGCCAGGTGCCAAGTACCGAACCGACCAAGGCGATCACGCCAATGGCAGACAGGGCGGTGGCGTCACTTTCCCTGTCGGATGTCGCCCCCATTAGAATGAAGCCCGCTCCTAGAGTGAGAAGCGATGTCCAGAGGACAACCGGAAGCTTGATGCTTCCTCGAAGTTGGCGAACAAGGGTGTCCGCCACCTGCGTCCTTCTAGCGAGGTCCATTAGGCGCCCCTTTTCTCAGGCCTGTGTTTCGGGTGTTTGAAACACCGGACCTGTGCAGG